>JAFUBJ010000492.1 GCA_017460265.1 Atopobiaceae bacterium
ACATTTCTATTGGCACGGCAAACAAGCACATTGCCCACATCTATCGTAAGTTTGGTGTGGGCAGCCGGCAAGAGCTGCTGGTTCGCATGCTGGGATAGCCCTTGTGGGCAAGAGGGGATGATCTGCTCATGGCTGTGGTTTTGGGACAAGAGGCACGGGGAGCGCTGCTTGCCGGCGTGAACCTTCTGGCCGATGCCGTGAAGGTGACCTTGGGGCCGCGAGGGCGTAACGTCGCCATGTACCAGAAGGCGGCACTTCGCGACTCGGACTATTCCGACCGCGCCCAGGCAGGGGCGCACGTGCTCATGACCAATGACGGCGTGACGATTGCGCGCTCCATCGTGTTGGCAGATCCTGCCCAAAACATGGGCGCCCAGCTCGTGCGCGAGGCGGCCATCAAGGCAAACGACGATGCGGGCGACGGCACCACCACGGCCATCGTTCTTGCCCAGGCCCTGTTGCAGGGTGCGTACCGCGCGGTTGCGGCAGGTTCCGACCCGCTGGCGCTCAGGCGTGGAGTCAGGGTGGTGGGGGATGCCGCGCTTGAGGCGCTCAAGGCTCACGCCGTGCCCGTTGACACCGAGGAGGCGCTCTCAAGTGTCGCGGCCATATCCTGCCAGGATGCCGAGCTGGGCTCCCTGATTGGCAAGGCGCTCCACACGGTGGGCCTTGAGGGGGTCGTGAACGTGGACGACTCCCGACGCTTGGAAACAGAGCTCGACATTGCCGAGGGCATCGTGTTCGATCGCGGGCTGACCAACCCCTATCTGGCGACCGACCCGGCCCGCGGCATCGCTGAGCTCGACCATCCCTACATCCTGCTCACCGACAAGACGCTGACCAACGCCCAAGACCTCATTCCCGCAATGATCTGCGCCGCTGAGGACGGTCGCGACTTCCTGCTGATCTCAGATGGCATCGAGGGCGACGCCCTTGCCATGGTCATCGAGAACAAGCGTCAGGGTGACATGGGCGTGGCCTGCGTGCTGGCGCCCGAATACGGCGAGGGCAGGCGCTGGCGCATGGACGACCTTGCCGTGCAGACGGGTGGCATGTTCGTGACGGCAGAGGGAGGTCTCAGCCTGCGGGACGTGACGCGCGACATGTTGGGGAGCGCCGAGCGCGTGGTGGTCGACCACAAGCGCACGACCATCATCGGTGGCGAGGGTGACCCTGCCGCGGTGGCGGAACGCGTGGGGCAGCTTCGCTACTATGCCGAGAACACCGGGTACGAATTCAACAGAAAGCGCCATGCCGAGCGGCTTGCCAAGTTTGTGTCGGGCGTGGCAAGCATCAAGGTGGGCGGCGTGACCGAGGCGGAGCAGTGGGAGCGCAAGATGCGCGTCGAGGACGCAGTCAACGCCGCACGCGCCGCCTTCGAGGAGGGCGTGGTTGCGGGAGGTGGCACGGCGCTCTTTGACGTGGCGTCAGGCCTGCAGGAAATGGCTGACGGCCTAGAGGGCGACGAGCGCGTAGGCGCACGCATCGCGCTCGACGCACTGCGCGCACCGCTGCGCCAGATTGCCGAGAACTCTGGCAAGAGCGGTGCCGCGGTGGCAGCCCGTGTGGCCGAGCTGGGCGCGGGCGTGGGCTACGATGCCAGTGCCGACCGCTACATCGACATGGTCCAGGAGGGGATACTTGACCCCGTGAGCGTGACGAGGACGGCGCTTAAGGCAGCCCTCTCCGTGGCGGGAACGGCCCTCACGAGCGAAGCGAACGTGACGAGTGCCAGGGGAGAGGCGCGCAACCTTGCCGAAGCCTTTGGCGTGGGAGGCGTGCGATGACAAACGAAAATGCCTGGCGCACCTATGTGCTTGACTACGACATCAAGGTGGACGAGGAACGTGTGGAGCAAGAGCTGTCGCTCGTCCGTGCCGACATGAAGCACCGCATGATGTACGCGCATATGAGCGGCGGGGAGATGCATCCCTTCCCCGAGATGGAGCTCGCCCAGCAGGAAGACGAGCTCAGAGAGGCTGCGCTCTTCGAGGCCAAGGAGCCGCTCGTGCTGAAGGACCTTGCCACAAAGCTTCAGGTCGCCGTGACGCCTGAGGAGCTTCAGGCGGAGGCCGAGGCGCTGGCCGAGCGAGAGGGGAGCTCCCTCGAGATGCTGCGCAAGTTCTTTGGCGATGACTTCTCCCTGCTGGAACGCGACGTGCGCGACCGCAAGATTCGCGAGTGGGCGCTCTCCCAGCAATAGTCTGACTCAAAGGGGATACTCCCTTTCGAGTCAGGCAGAAACGACAAAGAGCCGCCCTCTCTTTGCAAGAACGAAGAGGGCGGCTCGATAACTGCACAATCTATTATTCTGGCCCTAAGGACCTACTCATTTACATACCTAATCTTAGGTAAATAACATACCCATTCCTACCCATCGAAGGTGAACGGTTTCGCCCGTATCGTGAAATCGTGGGTTCCACTTTGCGGGCCGCTGCGGCGGCGGATGGGAGCATGCATCATGGACAAAGAAGATCTGTTTGACATGTCATCCGACAGCCTGGAGGACGTCGAGTCTTTCGACGAGCTCATGGATCTCTCCGGTAAGGTGGCGGTTGTCTCGGGTTCCGTAGGCCTTGCCCTCTTCGTTGTGAACCGTCTGGCAGAGCTCGGCGCTAAGGTCGTCTTTGGCGCTCGCTCTGAGGAGTGGGGCGAGATGGCCGTTGAGGCTCTTGAGGACCTTGGCCGCGAGAACGTGGTGTATCACCCGTATGACACGCGTGACGTTGCCGCCTCCGAGGAACTCGTCAAGTTTGCCGAGGAGACCTTTGGTCCCGTGGACATCTGCGTGCCCGTAGCTGCCACCTGGCAGGCCCGTGCCTTCCTCGACATGGACGAGGCGCTCTACGACGACATCGTCGACACCGACATGAAGGGCCAGTACTTCCTGGTACAGGCCTGCGCGCGCAGCATGGTGCGCGCCAAGCACGGCGGCAAGATCGTCACCATCGCATCGGTTGCCTACAAGGGCCAGGACATGGCCAAACTTGCCATGATGACCCCGTACAATGCCGCCAAGGCCGGCGTCATTGGCATGACCCGCGGCATTGCCAAGGAGCTCAAGCAATACGACATCAACGTCAACTGCGTCGCTCCGGGCGGCATGGTGACGCCGGGCGCAATCGCCAACTGCGTGGAGACCGTCGAGAAGTACGGTGCAGGCTGGCAGCACGACCAGATGACCCTTGCCGACGCGCCCGTGGCGCCCACGCCCGACATGATGGCCCGCATGATCGCCACCATGTGCACGCACGTCTCCGACTTCATGTACGGCAGCGTTGTCGATGTCTGCGGCGGCGCCGGCCTCAGCTTCCAGGAAAAGCCCTGGAGCTACACCATGGAGGGCAGCCTGCACGCCTAATTGCACGTTTTGTCTTGGTAAACACCCGCAAAAGCGGGAGAAATGAAGTACGACGAGAAAGGAAGCACCATGGCCATCAGCAGCAAGAGCAAGCTCCGTGAGATCCTCGAGGACGAGCGCGCCGTCGCCATCATCGACGAGTACGTTCCTGGCTTTGTGAGCAACCCCGAGCTCGGCCCTGTCGCCGGCATGAAGATGAAGACCCTGCTGAAGGTCCCGCAGGTGGGCCTGCCCAAGGAGACCGTCAACGAGATTATCGCCCGCCTCGACGCCCTCGACGCCGAGTAGCGCTTGCCTTTCTTCCGGTGCGCCCAGGGGGTAGCCCCCTGAGCGCACCGCGCTATCCGCCTATTTCTGAAAGGACCAAACATGGCTGAGAAGACCGCCAACATTTCGATGTCCACGCACCACAAGACTCGCAAGAACCTTGCCTACCTGCAGAAGCAGAAGGATGCCGGAGAGAAGCTCGTCCAGATGTGCCCCGCCGAGCTCGGCCCCTTCTTTGCCATGGCCGCCGAGATGGTCGGCTGCGACATCTGCCGAATCCCTGACATGATGAGCCTGCGTACCTCCGCCGACTTCGACCTGGCCCTCAAGACTTCCGGCCTTACCATTCGCAAGTTCCGCGAGTACACTTCCATCATCCACATCAACTTCTACATGCCGGTCGTCTCCTATGCCACCAAGGACCAGGCGGTCCGTTGGGCTGGCGAGTGGGTCTTCGATGGCGCTGACTCCATGCTGCCCATGGGCATCACCAACGATGTCCTGAAGCACATGACCGACAACTACATCCCTGTCTTTGGCCACATCGGCGCCATCTCCGGCTGGCAGACCAACGCCACCGGCTACAAGCGCGTCGGCAAGACGGCCGAGGACGCCTTCAAGATCTTCAAGTGGGGCTACGAGTACCAGGAGAACGGCATGGGCGCCATGACCATCGAGCTTACGCCGATGGAGGTCTCCCAGCGCATCGCCGAGACCCTACGCGTGCCCGTCATCTCCATCGCCGGTGGTGCCCCGTGCGACGGCTCCGAGATGGTCGACATGGACACCTTTGGCGTCATGCCTAAGCCGGCGTCGCATGCCGTCTGCACCGCCGAGCTGCTGCCGTTCCTGTGCGAGGCCTACGCTGACTGGGCCGACATGGTCCGCGATGGCGACTACCCCGAGGAGAAGCATGGCTACCACATGGATCCCGAGGAGCTCGAGAAGTTCAACGAGATGATGGCCAAGTTCGAGGGCTAATCAAACAGCTGACGTTCATTGTTCGGGTGGCG
>JAFUBJ010000493.1 GCA_017460265.1 Atopobiaceae bacterium
GCGGCCGTCCATGACGTCAAAATGAACAAAGTCGGCATTCGATATGCTCGCAACCTGGTCACCAAGCCTCAAAAAGTCACATGCAAGGATGGACGGCGCGATCTTCACGTCCTCTGTCATGGGCACCTCTCCCCTATTCGTTTGTGTCAAGCAGTTTGAGCCCCTTGAGCATAGCGCATTTCTCTGGTCAGGGCGCCGACTCTTACCGCGCCACAGGGCCAACCACATGCAGAAGGCAAAACATCAACCGGTAATGAGAGGCTCAACGGTGACCAAGAAGCGATAGCCCTCAAACAGCTCCGCGGCCTCGTCGGTGATGCATTCGGCCAGCACGTCCGCATCGATGTGCGAATACTCCACCAAGACGTCGAAGATCGCGAGCTTTCTGTCGCGCATCAGCCTGAACCCCTGAACGTCGACGACGCCCTCATGCGCGCGGGCAAGGGAGGTGATTTGCCTGAGCATGTCCTTTGCCTCGTCGTCAGGCGTGACGGCCTTGATGCCCACGGCGTCGAGCGCGACGTGGCAGGAAACAAAGGCAGCGAGCTTTGCCGCCTGCGCGATGCGCTCGGCCTCGGACGCCAAGAGTGCCTCGTCCACCTCGATGTTTGCCGACCCGCGCACGTTGTTGGGACCATAGTCGACAAGGCGCAGGTCGTGAGCACGCACCACGCCCGTGACGGACTCGAGCGCCACGCGCACCTCTTGCGCAACATCACCCTCAACGCGACGCCCGACGATCTTGGAAAACGACCCCAGCAATATCTCTATGCCGCCCTTGAGCAGGAGCAGAGAGATGACGGCTGCGAGGTAGGCGTCGACCGACAGCCCCAGATACCTGTCGGCCAGGGCGGAGGCGATGGTGGCTGACGAGGTCACCACGTCAAGGGTGGCCTCGGCGCCCGAGGCAGAGAGAGCGTCTGAGGAAAGCTCCTTCCCACGCTTGCGGAAGTACCAACCCAAGGCGGCCTTCACGACGATGGCAAGAGCCAAGAGCACGAGCGAAAGGTTGTCGTACTCAAGCACCACGGGATTCAGCATGTGCTGCACCGACTCAAGGAGCATGCTTCCGCCACTGGCCACCACGAGCGACCCGATGATGGTGGTGATCAGGTACTCGATCCTTCCGTAGCCATACGGGTGGTCATGGTCTGGCTCCCTGTCGGAAAGAAGCGTGCCGACGATGGCGATCGTGCTCGAAAGGGCGTCAGAGAGGTTGTTGAGGCCGTCACCTGCGATGGCAACCGAATGGACGGCAAAGCTGATGATGACCTTTACGGTGGCAAGAAGGATGTTCCCAAGGATGCCTACGACGCTGGTTCGCAAAATCTGGGCTGAGCGGCCGTTTCCCGAAAACGACGAGCGAATGCCTGCTCTATTTGTCTTGATTGCAAGTTGGTCAACAAGGCTCATGGGCAAATCTCTCTAAAACTCTGAAGCATCCGTGCTAAATGCACGTCCCGCTAGATGGACTCCTTGATGAAGAAGGCCTCGATTTGGCCTTTGGTGATGAGCACCGACTCCTGGTTGAAGAAGACGCACAGGTCCTTGGCGACCTCCTCTATGGTCTTTGGATCGACGTCGATGAAGGTGAGCACGATGGACTGCTCCTCGGTGTACGTACCGTCCTCGTGGAGATAGCCTCCCTGCTGAAGGTCAAACGAGAACGGCACGCCATACTCGACGCAGACGCGCTTAAGGACCGTGACGTAGCGGTCAACTCCAAACTTCTGCTCCTTGGTGTCTGCATCGTTCAGTCCGACATAGATCTTGGTCTCAATCATTGTCTGGCCTCTCTGGTTGACCCATGCCGTAGAACTCGACATGAGGCGTACGGGTAAGAAGACTGCCAATGGCATCAGCTAGCTCTGCCCCCTCGTAGAGCAAGTCATGGACGGCGTCGGTGATGGGCGCCTCAATGCCCATGGCGTGCGCCATCTCCCAAAGCGAAAGGGCCGCCTGCGCACCCTCCACGACCATGCCGGTCCTGGACTCATAGTCTGCAAGGCTCTCGCCCGCGGCGAACGCCTCGCCAAAGCTGCGGTTGCGCGAGTGGCGTGAGGTGCAGGTGACCACGAGGTCACCCATGCCGGCGAGGCCCATGCACGTCAGAGGGTCTCCCCCGCGTGCGGCGCTCAGGCGGCCCATCTCGGCAAGGCCACGCGTCATGAGGGCGGCGAGCGTGTTGTCACCAGCGCCAAGTCCCGCGGCGATTCCCGCGGCGATGGCGATGACGTTCTTGGCGGCTCCGCAGACCTCCACGCCCACGAGGTCTGAGCTCGCGTAGGCGCGAAATGCCTCCGAGACGAAGAGCTGCTGGAAATGCTCCGCGATACCGGGATCGAGCGAGGCAATGACCGCGGCAGACACCTTTCCCTGCGCGACCTCCTCTGCATGATTGGGGCCAGAAAGTGCCGCCAGGCGACGCGGGTTGCCGATGACGTCGGCGACGAGGTCGACCATGAGCATGCCCGTTCCGCTTTCCATGCCCTTGGTGAGCACGAGCAGGGGCACCTCGGCAGAGATGTGGGGCGCGGCGCCGGCCATGGTCGTGCGGACAAAGGCCGAAGGCACGGCAAGCACGACGTCGCTCGCATCGCGAAGCGCGTCAGAGAGCGAGCTGGTGGCGCATACGTTTCTGGGCAGCACGAGGTCGGGCAGGTGGACCGGGTTTCTGTGGTCTTGGTTGATGCCGGAAGCCACGGACTCGCGACGAGCCCACAGGCAGACCTCGTCCACGTGGGGAGACACCAGACAGCATGCGGCCGTTCCCCACGTGCCCGAGCCCATGACGGCAACCTTGCGCACCGCCACCGATCAGCCCTCGCCTCGCTCGGACCCACGCCGCTTTGTCGGCGGGATCCGCGAGCGCCGGGAGTCGGAGCCGTCGGAGCGCTTGACGGAGAAGTGGCTCTCCTCGCCGCGG
Source organism: Atopobiaceae bacterium (assembly GCA_017460265.1). GTDB lineage: Bacteria > Actinomycetota > Coriobacteriia > Coriobacteriales > Atopobiaceae > UBA1367. Next base: position 2,927 of record JAFUBJ010000493.1, read on the forward strand.
ATGAGCTTTATGATGTTCGAGCGGTGCGCATGGATGACGACCAGGCTCACGATGATGAGGGGCATGACCGACCAGGGCGTCAGGTGCCAGAGGGCAACGGCTTGGATGGGAAGGGTTGCCGCCGCGCAAATCGATCCCACAGAGATGTAGCGGGTGGGAAGCGCAAGCAAAAGAAACGCCACCAGGAGGCAGACAGCGATGGGCCAGTGCAGGCCGAGCGCCGCGCCAAAGCCCACCGATATGCCCTTGCCTCCATGGAAACCGAGGTAGGGGCTATAGACGTGACCCAAGACGCAGCAGGCGTAGATGACCGTGAGGGCGGCAAAGCCTTGGTCGGTGATGGCAAACGCGTACCCGTCGGGCATCGTCACACCCAGGAACGTCCGGGCGAGCAGCATGCTGAAGAGACCCTTTCCCACATCGCAGGCAAAGGTCAGTGCGGCCGCGGAGGCGCCGGCGGTACGGGCGACGTTGGTCATGCCGATGTTGCCGGAACCCTCCTCGCGCACGTCGACGCCGTTGAGGTTCCGGGCAAAGATGAGTCCGAAGGGAACGCCGCACAGGGCGATGGAGCCTGCCATGCATGCGGCAAAGACCACAAGGAAGGTGTCCACGTCAGTCCTCCGACTTCTTGCGGAACTTCAGGCGGATGGGAGTGCCCGTGAGGTCAAACGCCTCGCGGAGCCTGTTCTCGAGGTAGCGCTCGTAGTTGTCGTCGACGAGGTCGGGAGCGTTGCACCAAAACGTCAGCACGGGAGGCTTCGTCCCCGTCTGGGCGCCATAGTTCACCTTGAGGCGACGGCCCTTGTCGGTGACCGTGTGGCCAGACTCGCGCAGCTGCGTGAGCAGGGCATTGAGCTTGGGCGTCGGTATCTGCTGGGCGTGGTTCTCGGCAGCCTTGACGGCGGCCTCGAGCACCTTGTCGACCGCGCGTCCCGTGAGCGCGCTCACGTTGATGGACGGCGCCCAGGGCGCAAAGGTCATGCGCTGGGCAAGCGATTGCGCAACCTCCTCGCGTTCGTGCTCGGTGGTAATGAGGTCCCACTTGTTGAGAAGGATGACCAGGGCGCAGCCACGATCCACGGCCATGCCCACAAGCTTCTGGTCCTGCTCGGTGACGCCGACGGAGGCATCCACCACCAACAGGCACACGTCGGCGCGGTCCATCGCCTCGAGCCCGCGGACAAGGCTATAGTACTCGATGTCCTCATGCACCTGCGTCTTCTTGCGCATGCCGGCGGTGTCGACCAGGCGGAAGCGCTGGCCCTTCCACTCGATCATGGTGTCGATGGCGTCGCGCGTGGTGCCCGCGACGTCGCTCACGATGGAACGGTTGCGCTTGGCCAGGCGGTTTGCCAGGGAGGACTTGCCCACGTTGGGGCGTCCGATGATGGCGACGTTGAGCGCGTCGTCTTCCTCCTCCGGCTCTTCGCTCTCGGGTGGGAATGCCGCCACCACGTCATCGATCAGGTCGCCCGTGCCATGGCCATGGCCTGCGCTGATGGCGCGCGGCTCACCCACGCCCAGCGACCAGTAGTCCCAGAGGTCGCCGTCGTTGGCAGGGTTGTCGAGCTTGTTGACGCACAGGAAGGTCGGCTTGTCGGACTTGCGCACGACACGGGCGACCTCCTCGTCCTCGTCGGTCACACCGACGGTGCCGTCAACGACGAAGATGATGACGTCGGCCTCGTCGCATGCGGCAAGCGCCTGCTCGCGGATGCGCGGGGCAAAGACGTCCTTGGACTTGACGGACTCGATGCCGCCCGTGTCGATGAGCACGAACTCGCGGCCGTTCCAGTCAGTCGTATGGTAAGAGCGGTCACGCGTGACGCCACGCGACTCGTGCACGATGGCCGCGCGCGTCTCGGCAAGGCGGTTGACCAGCGTGGACTTGCCCACGTTTGGCCTTCCCACGACCGCCACGATTGGTTTGGACATAGCTCTCCTCACTTGTTGCGCTAAACCAATAAAGGATAGCATGAACGCTTGGAGGGGCCATGAAGGGAACATGGGCGCTGCCGACCGATGCCGAGCCAGGCCATCAGATCGTGGTATCCGTCAGAACGACCAATCGGACAACGTGGCGTCAAGCGCGTCCACCAGGTCGTGGGGGTTGGTCTGGGCAACCAAGGCAACGCCTCCGCGCGAGACAATCTCATGCAGGATGTGCCCCTGCGTGTCTCCGTCCAAGGTGACCTTGTCAAAGTTGAACATGACCTCGGGCAGCACCACGACCGCATCCGTTAGGTCATGCGGTAGCTGGGCCAGAAGGTCGCAGCTCACGATGAGTCCGGTGACGTTCACGTCGCCACCATAGTAGTCGTTCCTGATGGCAAACGGCTCGGCATGGCCCTTGTCTTGCCCCACCAGGCCACGCCACACGTCGCAAAATGCCTTGATGACGCCGCGAGCCGCCTCCCCGCAGACAAAGAGCACCCGCCTGTCCGCTCTCGTCAGCGCATCGTCAATCCGGACAAGGTCGTCCGGCCTATCAGAGCAGACCTCGCCCACCTCGTCCAGAAAGCTCCTGAGCATGCCGATGCCGTCATAGAACTGCGGGTAGCCATCGTAGGTGTCTGCCTCGGGAATGGGCAGGTCCGCATCAAGGTAGAACTCGTCCGACAGCTGGAAGCGCGTGATGTTGCGCTCGAGGCGGGCACGCGCCTGGTAGGGCTCAAGAAGACGCACGACCTCTCGCGAGGCCTCGCGGTCCTCGGAAAACGACGACGAGAAGCGCTTGGAATACTTGGTGTAGCCCATGGGGACGAGCGCCAGCGAGGTGAAGGTGTCATGGCTCTCAACCCAGTCAAGCGTGCGCCTGAGCTCGTCGCCATCGTTGATGCCCGCGCAGAGGACGATCTGCCCATGCACCTCGATGCCGGCGTCAAGCAGGCGCTCGAGCACGACGATGCCACGGTCGGCGCGCCGTCCAATGAGCGAGCGACGCACCTCGGGCGTAATAGCGTGCAAAGACACGTTCATCGGCTCGAGGCGGCAGCGTATGATGCGCTCCACCTCCTCGTCCGAGACGTTGGTGAGGGTCACGAAGTTGCCTTGCAGGAAGGAGAGGCGGTAGTCGTCGTCGCGAAGCGAGAGGGATGCGCGCGCATCCTCCGGAAGCATCGCCATGAAGCAGAACTGGCAGGCATTGACGCAGGTGCGGATGCCGTCAAAGAGCACGTCCGTGAAGTCGACGCCCCAGTCCTCGCCCGGCTCGCGCTCGAGCGTGCAGGCATACACCTCGTCGTCCTCGGGTACATACACCTCGAGCTCCGCCAGGTCTCCGTCGGCCTCCCAGCGCCAGTCGATAAGGTCGTGCAGCTCGACGCCATTGACCGTGAGGATGCGCATGCCCTCCTCGAGGCCCGCCTCCCAGGCGGGACTCCCCTCCTCTATGCGTGCGATCCAGGCGCCATCGGCCTGCTCGCGCGTAGAGGCGTAGTCAGCCCTGCGGGACTCCTTTGGACCAGTTGCCGACACGGGAGTCCCTTAGGCGTGGACGATGCGCTCAATGGCCGCGCAGACCGACTCGATGTGGGCGTGGGGCGTAGAGGCGCCCGCCGTCACCCCCACGAGCAAGGCCTCCGCAAACCACGCCGCCTCAAGCTCGTCGGCCGTCTCGATATGATGCGTGCGAGAACACGCGGCCGCGCAGATCTGGGCGAGGTGGGTCGTGTTGGCGGAGTTCCTCCCTCCGATGACGACCATGACGTCTGAGCGCTGCGCAAGCTCTCGGGCGGCGTCCTGCCGCTTTGAGGTGGCGTCGCAGATGGTGTTGAGCACGCGGACCTCCTCGCAAAGGCCCAGGAGCGCGTCGACGACCGACGTAAGCACCTCGAGCGCCATCGTCGTCTGCACGACGACGCCCACGCGCTTCCCGAGCGTGGCACCCTCAAGTTCTGCGGGGCTTCCCACGACCAGCGCGTCGGGGGCGTGACCGAGCGTGCCCTCGACCTCGGGATGGCCCTTCTCCCCCACGATCACCACTTGGTACCCCTGCTCGGCAAGCCGCTCGACCGCCTTGTGGACCTTCTTCACGAAGGGGCAGGTCGCGTCAAGGACGGTCGCGCCGCTCTCGCGGGCAGCCTCCTCCACTAGCGGGGTTACGCCATGGGTACGCAATAGCAATGTGGCGCCGGCACCAACCTCAGGTTCGTCTGCGACCTGCACGCCGTCACGCTCCAGCTCGGCCACGACCACGGGGTTGTGGATGAGCGGACCCAGGGTATATACGCCGCCCCGTGATCCGTCTGCGGCTTTGCGGGCCATGTTGAGGGCGCGTTCCACGCCATAGCAGGCCCCGGCCTCGCGGGCCACCTCGATGGTCACAGACATGGGCGAAAAGCCACCTCCTTTGCCGAAGCGGGCACCGCTGTCCCGCTCCGTCAGTTCTTGCCGGGATGCTCCGAACGAAGCTCGTCACGCAGGGCATAGACGCGCTGCATGGCCACGCGCTACATCTCCTCCGCCTGCTCCTTGCGGCTCGTCGCCGTCATCTGGTCAAAGGCGATGCAGTCGCCCGCCTTCAGAAACACCCGCCAGAAGATGCGCTTGAAGGGAGTCCCGTTCTGTGAGATGTCGCGGGCGCCCACAACGGCAAGGGGCTGCACGGGAGCCTTCCCCATCTTTGCCATGAGGGCAAAGCCGCCGTGGATCTCGACGGGCTGGTCATCGCTCTTGATGCGCGTTCCCTCGGGGTAGATGAGCACGCACTCGCCGCGCTTGAGCGCTCGCTCCGCGCGACGCAGTCACTTGATGTCGGCCGTGCCGCGCTCGACGGGAATGCCGCCCAGACGCGAGAAGACCCACTTTGCGCCGGGGGTCTTGTCCCACTCGCTC
>JAFUBJ010000494.1 GCA_017460265.1 Atopobiaceae bacterium
GTCGACGAGGACGTGCGCGAAGGCTTCCATCCCGCCCCGGGTGCCTGCGCCGTTACGGGCACGCATGACACGCAGACGGTGCTGGGATGGGTGAAGAGCCACTTTGGCCTGCATGGGCACGACGCCGTCTCGCTCGCTAAGCGCCTGAACGACTACGTGCTGGGCTGCGAGAGCGACCTCGCGGTGCTGCCGCTGCAGGACGTCCTGCTTCTGGACAATGACGCGCGGATGAACGTGCCGGGCGTGCCCGAGGGCAACTGGAGCTGGCAGGCCAAGCAGACCGACCTCGACGTGTCGGCCGCCTACCTCGCCGAGCTCGTCAAGAAGAGCGACCGCGCGTAACCGCGCTCTCCGACAAAAGAGGGGAGGGCCAGCGAGGACTGTCCTTGCTGGCCCTCCTGCTATCATTGCTGTCAATGAACGACGAACGACCGCACCCGCGAGCGCCTTGCTCGCGGGTTTAGCTGCATGAGAAGGGACGTTTCCCATGTTCATAGACCGCGTCTCTCGCCAGCTGCTGACTGCGTCAGAGCTTGAGCCCGTGCTGCGTGACCTGCGTTCGGGGAATGACTCCACGCTGGCTGTGGGCCAGAGCGCCCGGCCACTCGTGCTGGCGTCGCTGTGGGCGGACGACCCGCGCCCCTGCCTTCTCGTGGTGCCGGGCGAGGAGACGGCCGACCGCACGGCGCGGGCCCTGGCCGCGTGGCTGGGAATGGACCGCGTGACGCGCTATCCGGAGCGTCGTGACTGGCCATGGTCCGACAAGCCGGCAGACGACGCGGTTGTGGGCGCACGCTGTGCCGCCATCGCGCGCCTTGCGGCAGGCGAGGAGTGCGTGGTGGTCGCAAGCGGCCGATCGCTCTTGCGCCGCGTGCCGCCTGTGGGGTCGGGCTACTATGCGTCCTGCACGTTTGCCGTGGGCGACGAGCTTGACTTCGAGGACGTGCCGCGCCTGCTCGTGGGCATGGGCTATGCCGACACGGGCGAGGTCGACGCGGCGGGAACCTTCCGCGTTCACGGCGACACGGTCGACATTTGGCCGGCTCAGGCAAGCTCGCCCGTGCGCGTGGAGTTCTTTGGCGACGAGATCGACCGCGTGCGACGCATGGTCCCCTCGACGGGCCAGACCATCGGCGAGCTCTCCGAGGTGACCGTCTCGCCCTGCCGCGAGCTTGCGCTCACGGACGAGACGGTGGCCCATGCAGAGAGGGCGCTCTTCCGCGCCGCTCGTGACGACACCTCGGTGGCGGCAGATCTCGAGCTCATCCGCCAGCGTGCGGCCGCTCCCGCCCTCGACCGCTATCTTGAGGAGCTGTACGGGTCGACGGCCACGCCCATTGACCACGTGTCCTCACAGGCGCTCGTGGTGCTTGCCGAGCCTCGCGCGCTCTTTGACGACTGCCAGCGCGCGTGGGAAGACATAGCCGCGGCAGCAAACGCCTCCCGCGTGCAGCCGGACGCGCTCTTCACCAACCCGCGCCAGCTGGACTTTGGCAAGCAGCAGCGTCTGAGCTTCTCGTCCATGCTGCGTGCCGGCACCCAGGTGACCTCCGAGCTCGCGGTGCGCCAGCCGGGCATTGCGGGGTCAGACTCAAAGCTTTTGGGACGTTTGCGCCAGCTTGCGCGCGACAACTGCGCCATCGTGTTCACGGTGCCCGACCGCGGCGCGCGCGAATCGCTCAAGCTGCACCTTACGGACGAGAACATCCCCTTGGTGGAGTCGCTGGCCACTGCGCCAGAAAACTACACGGAAGATAGGGTTGAGCCGCTGCGCCACGGCATGGTCACGTTCACGGATCTGCCGGTGCCCGCGGGCATCGTCGTGCCGTCGGCACGGCTTGCGGTGCTTTCGGTCTCCGACCTCACGGCGCGCATGGCAAAGAGCCGCCGCGCCCGGCGCCGAGTCGATCCCACCAGCGTCACCTTCCCCTTCAAGCCGGGGGACTACGTGGTTCACGCCACGCATGGCATCGCGCTCTTCTCCGACATCGTGCGCCAGGAGGTTGCCGGCCGCGAGAGGGACTACTTCCTGCTTGAGTACGCAGGCGGTGACAAGCTCTTTGTGCCGCTCGAGCAGGTGGACCGCATCACGCGCTACGTGGGGCCGGATGGCAGCAGCCCGCGGCTTACGCGCCTGAATACGGCGGACTGGAGCCGGGCGACCGGCAAGGCGCGAAAGTCGGCCAAGAAGCTGGCGTTTGACCTGGTAGACCTCTATACGCGCAGGTCGTCCGTCCAGGGGCTGGCCTTCTCGCCCGACACGCCGGCGCAGGCCGACATGGAGGCGAGCTTCCCCTACGAGGTCACGGTGGACCAGAAGAGCGCCATCGCAGACATCAAGGCCGACATGGAGGCGCCCAAGCCCATGGACCGACTGCTTTGCGGCGACGTGGGCTTTGGCAAGACCGAGGTGGCCCTGCGCGCGGCCTTCAAATGCTGCCAAGACCTCAAGCAGGTCATGGTGCTCTGCCCCACGACCATCCTGGCTCAGCAGCACTTCGAGACGTTCTTCCAGCGCTTTGCCCCCTTCGACCTGCGCGTCGAGGTGCTGAGCCGCTTTGTGACGCCCGCGCGCCAGCGCAAGGCGCTCGCAGGGTTTGCCGACGGGTCGGTGAATGTCCTCATTGGCACACACCGCCTGCTCTCCGCCGACGTCAACCCCTACGACCTGGGCCTTGTCATCATCGACGAAGAGCAGCGCTTTGGCGTGCAGCACAAGGAGCAGCTCAAGAACATGCGCGAGCAGGTGGACGTGCTGACGCTTTCGGCCACGCCCATTCCGCGCACCATGCAGATGGCCATGAGCGGCGTGCGCGACATGAGCCTCATCATGACGCCGCCGCCGGGGCGTCTGCCCGTCAAGGTGACGGTGGGGGAGTATGACCCCGACCTGGTGAGCGCCGCCATCCGAGAGGAGCTGCATCGCGGAGGCCAGGTGTACTACGTGTCCAACCGCGTGACCACCATCGATGACGCCGTGGGACGCGTCATGGAAGCGGCTCCCGAGGCGCGCGTGCGCGTGGCGCATGGCAAGATGAGCGCTCGCGAGGTGGAAGACGTCATGCTCGAGTTTTCCGAGCATGAGTGTGACGTGCTCGTGGCGACGACCATCATCGAGAGCGGCATCGACAACCCGCGCACCAACACGCTCATCATCGAAGACTCCCAGCGCCTGGGCCTGGCCCAGCTCTACCAGCTGAAGGGCCGCGTGGGCCGCGGGCGCACGCAGGCGTACGCCTACTTCATGTTCCCGCCTGAGCTTCCGCTCACGCCCGAGGCGACCGACCGCCTGACGGCCATCAACGAATACCAGGACCTGGGCAGCGGCATGAAGATCGCCATGCGTGACCTCGAGATTCGCGGGGCCGGCTCGCTCATGGGTGCCGAGCAGCATGGCAACCTCTCAAGCGTGGGCTTCGACCTCTTCACGCAGATGCTGGGGCAGGCCGTGGCCGAGGCACGTGGAGAGACGCCTGACGTCGAGGTGGCCGAGGTCACGCTCAACCTGCCGGCAGACTTCTACCTTGCCGACGAGTACCTTCCCGAGGTGGATAAGCGCGTCCTTGTGTATCGCAAGCTGGCGGGAGCCGTTGACCTAACCGAGGTAGACGCGCTGCAGGAGGAGCTCGAGCAGACGTGGGGCGCCTTGCCGCTGGCGGGCCGCAACCTGTTGGACCGCGCACGTATCCGCATCCGCGCGCAGCGCCTGGGGTGCACCTCGGTCGCGCTGACCAACGGGCGCCTCATCTATCTGGGCGTGGATGTCCCGCGCGACGTTGCGGCCAAGTTCAAGCAGAAGCGCGCCATCATCTACCCCAAGTCGCAGAAGCTTGCCTATCCCTTCCATACGGGCAAGGAGGAGCTGCTGCCCGCGGCATTGGGCGTGCTGGAGGAAATCGGCGGCGACGACGAGGCCGACGAGTAGCTCGTCTGACGTAGCGCCGCAACGCTGGGGCTACCCCCAGCGTTGCGCAGCAACCTTGCGGACGAGGGCGGCAAGGTCTCCGTCCGAGGTAATCACGACGTCGGAGCAGGCGGCCAGGTGGCGGGGGAGCCAAACGCCGCCGTAAAACGGGAGCGATGCCACGAGGGCGCCGTCTTGCTCGCCCAAGACCTCAAGGCGGGGCCACTCAAAGAGGTCCAGGGGTGCCCGGTCAAGAAACGCCACCTTGACCTGCCGCTCCGTCTTTTGGACTCCGGCATCGGCATGGTCTTGCGCATCGGGCGTGGGAACCACGCGCACGTCCGACATACGGTCAATGCGAAACGTTCGCTGGGCGCTACGGGCATGGTCATGACCGTCAAGATACCAGAGGTCGCCCGACCTACGCAGCGCCTGCGGCGATACGATGCGCTTCTCGCGCCCCTTCCGCTGCAGGCCAGCATACATAAACGAGAGCGTGCCGCCAGACGTGATCGTGCGGGAGCATGCCTCAAGGACCTCGTTGTCATCCTGCGAAAGGGCGTCGTCCACATGCGTGCGCGCCTGCTCCTCGGTGATGCCGACGGGCGCAAATGCCGCCAAGACCTCAAGGCGCAGCGGGTCGTCTGCAGGAAATCCCAGCTCGTCAAGGACGGATACCAGCGCGTCCGTCTCCCCGCGGGTAAGGCGGATGGGCCTTCCGGCAACGCCGTGCGAACGGCTGAGCACGACGCCGTCAGCATCCGACAGGCTCAAGGGCAGCTGGTAGCTCGTGTCGGTGCAGGCGGTCAGCACCAGATTGATCAGGAAGCGGGCACGCTCCACGGTGACGCCCAGCCGTGCCGAGACGACCTCCGGCGTGAGCGCCGCCCCCTCGTGGCTGAGAGACGACACGAGGGCAACCAGCTCGCGCATCTCGTTTGCGCCGCCCGGCCGTCCACGACGGGCCTTGGGTGAACGCTTTGCGACAGGGGTCGCCACCTCGGGGACATCACGTGCCTCGAACTGCGCAGCCCGCGAAAGGATGTCATGCCAGGCGCTCACGAGCTCCTTAGGCTCCCTGGGCTCTATGCCTGCGGCAACGCACCAACGCGCGGCGTCCTCAACGGAGCTTACCGCGACCTCAAGCATGCCATCTTGGTTTGAGATCGCGCAGCGTTCAAGGTCCAGGACCATGTCTCGGTCGGACTCGGCCGAGGGAAGCAGCAATGCGTGGCAGGTCGTCGGGCCAATCTGGAAGGGAAGGCGGATGAAGTCGCCCACGCTGAAGTCCTCGGGGACGACGAAGCCTCCCTTTGCGGCCGACGCCTTCTCGATGCGGTCCGCGCGGAAGAAACGCGGGTCGTGCTCGCACACGATGCCGTCAGTCACCTGCGCGCAGACGAAGTACACGTTGTCGCGCAGCCCAAACTGTCCATAAGGGGCGACGACCCGTTCCGAGCGAGCACCCTTGGCATCAACGTAGGTGATGCGCGCGAGCGACCCGCCGGCCAGGCAGGAAAGCATGGTCTGCAGCACCTTTGCGCCGTCACGACGCTGCGGAGCGATGCGTGCCGCGCTCAGCGTGCCAAAGGCATGGTCAATCTTTGCCAGGGCAAACCTCAGGTCGTCCCGGTGGGCAAAGGATGGGTCGTCAACAAACTGCGTGCCAAGCACATCGAGCATCAGGGCATCGTCCTCCGAAAGGAGGGCGCTGTCGGCAAACGAGGTAGCGTCTGCCTGCCACGACGCCTCCTTGTCGTCCTTGCCGACCGAGCGGACCACCATGCCGCACTCCACGAGCTTCTCGCGGTCACGCGAGAACTTGCGACGGAAGGCGTCGTCTGCAAGATCGGGATAGTACGCGGCGTGTATGTCTGCAGAGGGGATGGGGGATCGCGCGTTCGAGAGGGCCACAACCAACGCGCAAAGCCGCCGCGCCTGCTCGTCGTCGCTGGTAAGCGACACGTTTTCGTTGTCTTCCACCATGGTCGGGGCCCTTTCGCCGGATGTGGTACGCAACCATTGTAGCGAGGGCCCCAGGGCAAGTCGGGCATCCTTTTGACGTTTGGCCAGCCCGACGCTCCCTCGCCCAAGATAAGACGTATACTTAAACGATGAATGATTCTGACCATTCGTGCCCATAACGAAGGATGAATAGCATGGCCACCACACGTGACTACGTCGACTATCTGAGCGATCAGATTGACATCGCCCCTGTCAACAGCCAGGAGGAGCTGCAGGCCGCGGAGCTTTTGCAGCACATCATGGAGCAACATCAGCTTGATGTGCGCGTCCAAGAGTTCGAGGCGTCCTCGTCGGGCGTGCTCCCGTACCGCATCCTCATGGTGCTGATGTTCCTTGGGGTCTTGCTGGCAGGGTTCTACGGAACGCCGGTCGCCGCTGCGGGCGTCGTCTTGGTCTTTGTGTGCGGCGCGCTCTTCCTTCTGAAGCAGCTTGGATACGACTTCCTCTCCAATCTGGGAGGAAAGGCACGCAGCCAAAACGTCATCGGCGTACACCGCGCCGAGGGACCGCTCGTGGTCAAGGGCAACCGCCCCATCGTGATCGTCGCGCACTACGACACCCCGCGCGAGAGCCTGCTCTACAAGGGGCCCGTCGCCAGGCTTCAGCCCACGCTGAAGCGCCTTGCCCCCGTGCTCGTCGGGCTTGCCTTTGTGCTGGGGATCTTCCAGCTCTTTGGCTTCATTCCCGAGGTCGCGCGTCGCGTGCTTTGGGTGATTGGCCTTATCGTGACGTTCCCGCTGCTCTTCCTGGGCATCGATGCCATCTATAGCCGCTTCTCGTCGTGCACCGAGGGCGCCAACGACAACAAGTCCTCGCTTGCGGCAATGCTGAGCGTGCTCGACAAGGTCCGTCCTGGCGAGGACGACGCCTCGGGGTTCTCTCGCGTGATGGACGACAAGCGTGCCGTGGCACGTGCTGCCGCAGCTGCCCGCGAAGAGGAAGAGGCTCGCGCACGTGCGGCTGCTGACGCTGCCGCAGCCGAGGCCGCTGCCGCGGCGGAGGGCCCCTACGACGACTCCTATGACATGGAGCTCGACGAGTACGACGAGTTTGACGCTTCCGAGGAGCTTGACGAGCTCTCTGACGAGGATGCCTTCGGGTCGTATGACGAGGACGTCGCAGAGACAGACGAGGCGTTTGCCACCGATGGGTTTGACGAGACGTTTGATGAGGCGGAGGCTCCGGCGCCGTCGCCCTTCGCCTCTGTTGCGAGCGCCCTCAACAAGTTCTGGCCCTTCAACAAGGAGACCGCCGAGGACGAAGCCCTTGAGGAGCCCGAAGAGCTCTTTGAGGACGAGGATGACTTCGGCGAGGATTACAGCGCCTACGCCGACGCCGAGTTCGAGGCCCTGTACGGCGAGGGCGCAGACTACGTGGATGGTGCGGAGCAGCCTGTCGAGCAGACCGAGGATGTTGCCTACGGTGACATTCCCGAGCTTGAGCCCGTACCCGTGCCCGAGTTCGAGAACGAGCCCGAGGCCGCTACCGAGTTTGAGCCGAAGGCGTATGAGGAGGCCGCATACGACGACGCGGCCGTAGCGTACGAAGAGCAGCCGGAGACCTTCGCCGAGCCTGAGCCCACGGCTGAATTCGTGCCCGTTTCTGAGCCTGAGCTTGAGCCTGTGGCGGTCGACGAGCCGGAGGTCGCGGCCGAGCTGCCCGTGGAAGATCCGTTCCCGCGCGACTTTGCCCCCAACTTCGCACCGCTGCCCTTCGAGGGTACGTTTGACGACACCTTTGATGCGGCCGATGACGGCTTTGCCACACAGGACCAGGGCTTCTACGGCGACGCCGCCTTCGAGGAGGTCTACGACGAGGTGCCGCTTGAGGAAGAGGCCCCGCAGGATGAGCCGGTGGTAGATGACGCCTCGGCCGAGCCTCAGCCCTTCATCCCCTCCTTCGCGCGGGTACGCACCCCGGGAGTCGCCCAGCGCGAGCCGGAGCCTACGCCCGAGCCTGAGGTCGCCCCGCAGGTCGTCACCGACCGCTACGAGGAAGTGGTGGGCGTCCGTCACGGCAAGGAGGTCGTGGAGTCGCTCCGCATGCTTCCCATCAACTGCGAGGTCGAATACCTCGAGCCGCGCCTGCTGAGCCGGACCGTCCGTCCGCAGGACGAGATTGATCGCGCGGAGTTCGGCGTCATCTCTGCCAGCACGTCTGACGACTGGGAGCCCATCGTTCACTCCAACCGTTACGACCGTCCTTCCTATGAGGAAAGGCCCTCGTTCTTCGAGCGCATCCGCCTGTTCTTCGAGCAGCTTCGCACGCAGTTCTTTGGCGAGGAAGTCGACGACGACACGATGCCCGATGCCGACTTCGAAGACGATTTTGGCTACGAGGACGACTTTGGCTACGAGGGCGACGAGGACCGTCTTGACGCCAGCTATTGGGATGACCCTGCCAACCAGGAGCAGCCTACGGACCAGATGGACGAGGGCTATGGCTACGCCGAGGACGACTACGCGGGCGACGAGTTTGACGTCGCCCCCGAAGCCGCGTATGACGAGGCGTACGAAGACGTGCAGGAAACGTCGGACGCGGGCTATGTTGAGGTGCCGCAGGCAAACTACTCCTATGAGGACGACGCCTATGCCGCACCCTCGCCCGTTGACCGCTCCATCCTGGCACCCAACCTCACGTTCCAGGATGAGCCGCTTCCCACCGACGCCGAGATCGACCTGATGGATGGTTCTGGCCTCACCGAGGTCGTGGACTACGACCTTAACGACAGCGAGCCTCGTACCATCGAGCCCGCGCCTAAGGCGGCAGGCGTTGACGACCCGACGTGGGGCAGGAGCGAGTATCAGCCTACCAGGACCAACGTCGCGCGCCGTGCGTCTCTCTTCGACCTTCCCGATCCGTCCTCCCGCTCTGCCGACCCCTTTGCCGACCCCTCCACGACCAGCGCCGGCAGAAGGGGTTCGCTGCGCCTTGTGGACGACGATGAGGATCCGCGCAACGGTAGGTGGAAGGGTGGTGCCACCACTCGTGCCGGCCTGCGCGACGGCGAGGACGCCTATGACGCCGAAGAGGCCTACGACGAGCAGTTTGCCGGCTTCGAGGTGAACCCCGACTACCAAGGCGAGGACTTCCCCGAGTACGCCGATGTCGAGGCAGAGGTTGTCGCCGAGGCAGAACCCGCTGTCGAGGAGACGAGCAACGTCGAGGAGATGCAGGAGCTTCGTGACGCGATTCTCAGCATGGGTGATGACGAGCTCATTGCCCACGACATCTGGTTCGTTGCCCTGGGAGCCTCCGAGCTCAACCACGCTGGCATGACGGCGTTCCTGCGCGAGAACCGCTCCAAGATTCGCGGTGCCTTCATGGTCAACCTCGATTCCGTGGGAGCCGGCATGCTGACCATGCTGACGCGCGAAGGCCTCTTCAACAGCCGCAAGACCGACCGCAGGATGCTGCGAATGCTCGGAAACATTGCCGATGACCTGCACATCTCCGTTGACAAGGCCGAGTACGGCTGGGACGAGACGGACGCGACGCAGGCCATGCGCAAGTCCGTCAGGGCGCTCACCATCATGGGTGTCGAAAACGGCGTCGCAGCCCTGTCCCATACCGCCTACGACACGGCCGACGAGGTCGATCCCGCCCAGGTGGCAGATGTTTCCGCCATGGTGACGGAGCTGATCCGTCGGGCGTAGCGCGCACACTACATCGCTGGTGCCGTTGGCCGGCTTCGCATACCCGCGAAGCCGGCCAACGTCTTTAGGAAGCGACGTCTCTACCTCGTGCCCCTTCCTTCGATGGGCACCTGGCGCGTGCCAGCATGTCAGCCGACGACGTCCCTGTGGTCACCCCAGCGCATGGCAGCAGCGCAGACAAGGATGAGGACACCAGATACGACCAGTGCCTTAAGCGGCACAAACAGGTCACCCGTCTTGGGGAGCACCTTGTGGACTGGCGGCGTCTTGGGCGGTTCGGTAACCGAGACGCTCTGCCCACCGTCCGAGATGTCCTCGTGCGTTGCGACAATGCTCTCGCCCTGGGCAACCATCACGCGCTCGAAGGCCACGAGGTCCTTTCCCGCAAGGTCGGTCGCGTCCACGGTAAACGGGACCTCGACGGTACCCGAAGGCGCATCCGGAACAAACGTCACGCGCACTTCGACGGGCTTTCCTTGAGCGTCTGTGACGGGCCCCAAGTCCTTGCGTGCGCTGTCGCGCAGGTGTAGCGTGCCCGATGCAACGTACTCTCGCCCAGGCGTGAGTCCTTCGAAGGCTATCGTATCGACGACCTGCAGCTTCTTTGACGCCGTGGCGCTCTTCGCGCCATCCTTTGTCTGTGCGGTCGTGCCGATCTTGGGGATGCGCACGGACTGCTCGTCAGATGACAGGTCATCGTGCCGCGCCACGATGTGCCCCTCGCGTAGAAGCGTCTCGAAGACGGTCGTTTCGACACCCGCTAGGTTTCGGGCATCCAACTCAAAGCGCATCTGGACGGTTCCGTTGGGGGAGTCGGGAACAAACGTGGCCGTCGCGATCAGCGGCTTGTCGTCTGCCGTGAGCACCTCACCCGTTTTGCGATCGACAAGGCGTCCTGACAGCTCGTATTCCTCGCCCGGCTTGAGGCCTTCGTAGCTAACCGTGTCGACGATCGTCGCCGTCTCTTCGGCAAGCACCTCCTTGTCTGCGTCCTTGCCGTCGACCGCGCTGGTCATGATCTTGGGGATGGTGACGGTCTGCGGCTTGTCGTTGATGTCTGCGTGCACGGCAAGCTCGACGTCGTTTTGCCAGAGCGACTCGAAGGCCACCACGGTCGTACCTTGGCAGGGCGCGCCGTCAAAGACGAAGGTGACGTCCACGATGCCGGCCGACTCCTCGGGCGTGAACGTTGCCTCGGAGGTGATGGTGCTGCCGGTCTCGTCCAGGACGGGGCTTCCCGTCTTCTGGTCCATGAGGGTGCCCTTCAAGAGGTAGCTCTTCCCTGGGGTAAGCCCCTCGTAGCGTACGTGGTCAACAAGCGTGACCGAACCCGTGCCGTCGATCTCTTTCTCGCCCTCCTGGCCCGTCAACGTGGTCGCGATGTCGGGGACCGTCACGCTCTGGTCCGTGTCGGTGATGTCCGCATGCGTAGAGACCAGCTCTCCGTTGCACCAAAGCTCTTCGAAGGCGACGATGGTGCGGCCACGAAGCTCGCTCACGTCAATCTCGAACGGGACCTCGATGGTTCCCGTTGATGACTTGGGTGCAAGCGTCACGGACGTCGAGGCAACGTTGCCCTGCGCGTCGGTCAGCACGCCCTGGTCGGAGCCATCCTCGCCCACAAGATGCAGCGTGCCGCGAAGCTCGTATTGGGTGCCGTCGGTCTTGACGTCGGCGTAGGCCACGACGTCGGACAGCTGCCACAGGTTTGCGTCGTCAGAGCTCGCCACGGTCGCAAGTGTCGTCTGGATAGTGGGAAGGGCCTGGTCGTCAAGGGTGCCGGCATCAATGACGTAGTTGTCACGCGTGAGCACGACCTGGAAGCTGAGCAGGTCATAGTCCTCGTTTGCGGGCGAGCGAAGCTCCGTCACCTGATAGGTGTCGTAGGGGAGTGCGCCAAGCATGTCGTTTACCGGCACCTCCTTGTCGGTGCCGCCCGAGAACCATACGCCCGAGGGGACGTCTCTTAGCTCTGCCTGGGCCACAAGGTCGGAAGAGGCCTCTTTGGCGTCAACCTCTTCCCCCGCGTCATCAGGTAGGGGCTCACCAGATTCTGGCTCTTCCACGAGGGGTCTCTCCGCCGCCTCGACATCCTCCTGCGATGCGGCCTCAAGCGACCCTTCGTCTTCGAGCTCCTCCTCGTTCTCCGTGGCATGTTCTGTCGCCGCCCCTTCTTCGGCTTCCTCTGCGGCATTCGCTGTCTCCTCATCTTCCAGGGGCGCGGCGGGGGAGGGCTCGTCAGGCGGCAGCGCATCGTCGGCGGGCACCTCCACCTCGTCGCTTTGGGCGCTCATTGCCGTGAGCAGCTTGTCGTTTGCGTTGGTGGCTTCGCTGTGGGCAACGAAGGAGGCGCTGGTCGAGCAATAGCCGTTTTCGTCCGTGACGACGACGTGCCGCTCTCCCGTGGTGATCGACTCGATGAGGAAGGGCACGCCGCCAAGGCGCCGCATGTCGCGCCCGTCAACCTTCACGAACTCAAGGTCGCCACGTTTGACCTGGTTAGGCACGGAGCTCTGCTCCTCAGAGAGGTCTACGACAACGCCGTCTTCGCGAATCATGAAGGAGCGTGACCACACGCCCTCGCGCGTAAGGAGGTAGCCGCGTGGAGCTTCGGCCTCAAAGGCGCGGTAGCTTCCGTAGGGAAGGAGCTTGTCCTCCGTGCGAGCCGTTCCGTCAGCACCTATGGTGAGGGTGGTTACCGTTTGTCCCGTGGTGAAGGTGGTGCCGTTCACGATGACGGGCTGGTCGCTCTCGAGCTTGATGGCAATGACGGCGCCTTCAAGCTGGGCAGCTCCCTCGGGCACATGGTCAGCGCGCTGTGCGTCAACCTTGCCCAAGGCAA
The DNA here is from genome assembly GCA_017460265.1 of Atopobiaceae bacterium. GTDB lineage: Bacteria > Actinomycetota > Coriobacteriia > Coriobacteriales > Atopobiaceae > UBA1367. The sequence goes on from JAFUBJ010000494.1 coordinate 12,428, forward strand.
CGCCGCCGCGAATGACGGTGTCGTTCACATAGAAGGAGGTGCCATCGGGCCGCATTGTGCCCTCAATGACCTTGCGCTCAGCCGAGCCTCCCTCTTGGTAGACAACAAAGGCACAGGTAGACGCGTCGTTAAGAAGATAGCCTTCCGGCGCGGCGCTTTCCTGCATGACGTAGGTGCCCAAGGGGAGCACGGCGTTTCCCAAGGCGTCGCGATAGAGCTCGTCACCAGACACAAGGTGCTCGTCGTCAAGCGTTGCCGTGCCGTCGGCTCCCGTCGCGATGGTCCACGTGCGCACCGGGGTGCCGTTGCGGTCTCCCGTCGTATTGGCGTAGCGTCTCACCACAAAGCGAGCGCCGGCAAGGGTGGCGTCTCCCTGCGCCTGGCCGTACGCACCGCGAGAGGCAAAGTCATAGTCGCCCTTCTGAACGAGGGTCCCCATTTGCGCATAGAGGGGCGTGTCATCCACGGCTGAGCCGTTCACCACGGCGACCTTGGACGGGCTCACCTTGATCTGGTACGTGTTCTCATCTTGCTTGAAGCCAAGGGGAGCCTTGCTCTCGCGCACCCAATACGTCCCCTGGGCGAGCTTCTTGAGTTCGGCCTTTCCCGAGGAGTCGGTGACAAGCTTTCCCACGGGCCGCGAGCAGGTCTCGTCCTGGTAGACCGTGTATTCGGCGCCTTCCAGGGTGTAGCAGGCATCGCCTGAGCTGATGCCCTCGATGGCCGAGCGCTTGTTGAGCTCGACGTCTCCCACCAGTGGCGCGCAGACGCAAAGCGGCTGGTAGGCGCCCGACGGGGGCTCGTACACACGCGAGCAGCCGCGCTCGGGCCCCACGCCTCCGGCATCCGCCCATGCCTTGGCCGCGTTGTACTCCTCGGTGACCTGCGCCGAGAACCACGCGGGCATGGGGTCGCCCGAGCCGTAGGTGTTCAGGTACGAGAGGTTGCCCTCCATGATCGCCCAGACGGCGTAGCGCGTAGGTTCCCATCCCCAGCGCGACTCGGCTCCTCCCTGGGCGTGGTAGAGGACGTAGTCAAGCATGAGCGGGCCGCTATGCCAGCGAGAAACGACGGTGCCCTTGGGTGGTGAAGAGAGATACGAGTTGCAGCAGTACGCCTCCTGGCCGTCGAGCGCGTGGCGGGATACGTAGCCGCCATCCAACGTAACCGTTCTGGGATCGGTGCCGGTGGCGGCAAGCGCGGGCGTGGCAACACAGGATAGCAGGCCCATCACCTGTGCAAAGATGAGCAGGGTGGTCGCGAGCACCGCCTGGGCGACTCGTTTTGCACGCCTGTCCAGGTCGCGGAGCCGTCTGCTTGCCACGCTCGCGAGCGACGTGGCCCTACGTCCCGCATGCCCAGGGGCGCAGGGGTCACCGCCCCGCAGGGGATCACCCCCGTGGAGGCGGGCATAGGGCAGCTCGTAGCGCCCGTTTTGCCTTCGTGCACCTCCCGTGGGGCGAGAGATTCTCCTTCGCGTTCGTTGGTCCTTTTCCATTTCCTCCTCCTTGCGTCGAGAAACAGGGACAACGACGCTAAACCCCCTCACTTGTGACTTGGCTATGCGATACCTGCCCCTTAGCTGGCAGGAAGCTGATTGCTCGTCAAAATGCGTGCGTTCGGGGATGCATGAGCTGTGCCTCTTGCATGAAGGCGAGACAGGGAGTGTTCGTGTTGTTGGCCACGCCTCGCGCGTGCTGTGATAGAATCTCCACATATGCGGGTGTCGCCAAGTGGTAAGGCCCCAGCTTCCCAAGCTGGTATCCGCGGGTTCGAATCCCGTCACCCGCTCCAGAAACGCTCCGGGCCCTCTGGGCCCGTTTTCTTTTTTGAACCATCCGTGGCCGTGCGGTACCACCCGTGACCGTCGTGTCCGTCTGTGGCCGGAGTGCGTCCGCCCCAGAAGCTATTAAGAGAATTGATGCAGACCTTCTCGTTGGCCTTACCATTGCTGAGATGACAACGAGCAGAGAAAGGAAGGACCATGTCCATTTCCATGACGCAGGAGGAATGCCGCCTTGCCATCGAGGCGCTTGCCCCGCAGATTGAACGCTACGCCGAGCTCATCGTGCGCAAGGGCGCTGCCGTGAAGGAGGGCCAGGAGGTCGTTGTGCAGGCCCCTGTGGAGCGGGCGGACTTCGTCCGTGTCCTGGTGGAGCGCGCCTACAACGCGGGTGCGGGTCACGTGACGGTCATCTGGCATGACGACGCTTGCACCAGGCTCGAGTACCAAAACGTCGAGCTCCCGTACTTCCAGCACACGCCCGCATGGAAGGTTGCCCAGCTCAACGGCCTTGCCGAGGCCGGTGCTGCGTTCATCTTCCTGGAAGGGAGCGACCCGTCGGCACTCAAGGGGATCGACCCCGCCAAGCCGGCCGCGGCCTCCAAGGCGCGCAACACCGAGTGCCGCTCGTTCCGCGAGGGCATGGACTTCGGGCGCAAC
>JAFUBJ010000044.1 GCA_017460265.1 Atopobiaceae bacterium
ACCGAGGCAGAGCGCGATACCTTCCGGCTCCTTGCAGAGCGTAACGCAATCAACGATGGATTCGGACGTTCTGAAGTCCTGTTCATCCAAGATCTTGAAGAGCTGGAGGGACTGCTATGAAAACGGTGTTCATTAACTGCAGCCCAAAGAAGCGCCTCTGTGCCTCTGCCTATTTCCTCTCTTTGCAGCGCCTGTTCACAAGAGGGAAGAAGGTGAGCGAGCGGCTGCGTACGCCGGCAGACCACGATCGCATCCTTGAGCAAATCAGGGACGCGCAGGCCGTCGTGTTTTGCCTGCCGCTCTATGTGGACGGCGTTCCTTCGCACGTGCTTCCCTTCTTGGAGAAGATGGAGGCTCTTTGCAGGGAAAACCATCTTGATCTTAGTGTGTACTGCATTGCCAACAACGGCTTCATCGAAGGTCGCCAGAACGAGCCGTTGATGCAGGTTTTCGAGAACTTCTGCTCCCGTGCGGGGCTCGCCTGGGGCGGAGGCGTGGGCATCGGCGGCGGCGTGATGCTCAACGTGACACGCATCGTCTTCGTCGTGCAGTTTGCGGTGTTGCTGCTGAACGTGCTGCTCAGCGTGGTCAACACAGGCAATCCATTCCCCGGAGGGCCGTGGAGAAGCTTTGGGGAGAATGCGGCGTTTCTGCTGTTCTTCAACCTGGGCGTGCTTTGTTATCTGGGGCAGATGGGCAGCGCCATCAGCAAGCGCTCCTTCTTTGGAAGGAAGTACACCAGAATCCTCGTCCCATCGTTTCTCTTCATCCTGTTTGCGGACATCTTCTTTGTCATCATCTCGCTCTTTGAGGGAGGGCTGTTCCGCGGCTGGTTGGCAAGAAAGGAATACGAGGCTTAAAAGCGGGTCGGCTTTTCGGTCGTAGCTTGTGACCGGCTTTTCCGCCCTTCTGTTCAAGGACAGAAGATGGGCCAAATGCCGGAAGAAGCCCTGCTAGATTCGCTTCCGTCCTTCTATACAAGGACAGTTCGATCTTGCTCAAACAATGCCTGCCTGAGTTCGTTGCATAATGATGGGGAACAACAGCAAGGCTGGAGGGCAAACATGGGCGCTGCCAAAAAGCAAGCTAACCGCACGGGCAGAAGCAAGGGTTCGCAAACGCAGTACTATCTGGGCGACATGTCGCGCTATCTTGGGCGCACGTCTCGCAACGGTGAGCCCATGACCCAAGAGGAGGCCGTAAAGTCTCTCCTTCTGCTTGGACAGGTATCCCTCAATGCCAAGGACTACGAGTCTGCGGTCGAGGCCTATGCAAGCATCCTCAAGCTCGAGCCCAACGTGATCGCCTTCTATAACCTGGGTAGCCTCTATGCCCGCGGGCTAGGAGTCAAGCGGGATTACGTTGAGGCGGCGCGACTGCTTCACCAGGCAGAACTCTTGGGCAACGAGAAGGCTGGAAAGCTCTGCGGGAAGTGCATGTTTGACTATGTGTGTGATGGCCTTGAATCACGAGCGCAGGCAGATGTGTACGCCGCGATGGCCGTGTTTGTGTCGAGGGTCTACCCAGAGGCCGAAGACCAGAAGCTGGAGGTCAACAATGGCCTTCTTGTCATTGCCGCCACGCTTCTCAATCAAGGCGAGCTGATAGGGGCAACAAAGGTCTTTGGCGCAGCGGCAGAATTTGGCAACGACGAACGGGCGCAACACTACCTTGCACTGCTCGCTGATGCTGGCGCTAGCATGGGCGAGGACGATTAGGGCTACCAGCCGGCTACAGCCACAGTCAGATTCCCAGGGCCACGCGAAGACGCCAAAGCACCAGGAGGTGCAGGGGATAGAAGGCATAGAAAGCGTACTTAAGGATTGGCCCCTGAATGAATCCTCGGGACCCGTTATAGAGGTTTATGGGGATAAACGCCAAGCCGGCCCGCCACGTTGAGATGGTGATGCAGCATCCCAGGGCCGTCTTTTCGAGCGGACGATCGCGCAGGGCGTAAAGCATGAGCACCATGGCATAGCCACGTGGCCCGTAGTCGCATAGGAGAGCCATGGAAACCAGGGCAAGGCCGATCACGCAGGTTGCCTGAAGAACCGGCCTCTCGCGCAGCCCCTCAAGTGCGCAAAGGCCAAGATAGCTGATGAACAGCGTAAAGTCCACGTTCTGGTAGGTCAGGTCAAGGGTCGTCAGTTTTCGGCTAAGGTCAAAGCTGGGCTCGGTGACAAGCGCGAAGGCAAGGAGGCTCCAGCCATATCTTTGGC
>JAFUBJ010000495.1 GCA_017460265.1 Atopobiaceae bacterium
GAAGCGCAGCTTCTCGGGAAGCACGGTCAGAAGCGTCGCGGAGATGATGCCGCCGCGGATGTTGCCCATGCCACCCAGAACGACGAACACCAGGATGTTGATCGAGTTGTTGAAGTCAAACTTGCTCGGCACGATGGAGTTGAAGTTCATGGCATAGAGGGCGCCCGCCATGCCTGCGAGCCCAGCCGACACCACGAAGGCCATCAGACGGTACTTGGTGGTCGAGATGCCCACGCTCTCTGCCGCGATGCGGTTGTCACGCACGGCCATGATGGCGCGGCCGGAGCGGCTGTTGACGAGATTGAACACCACAAACAAGGTGATCAGCACCAGCACGAAGCCCAGCGTGAAGTTAGAGATGCGCTCGATGCCCGAGGCGCCCTGCGGACCGTTGATGAGAATCTTGCCGCCCTGCTCAAGACCCAGCTCGGCGGCATTGCTCATGGACACGTGCAGGCCGTCCGAATCCAGGCCCAACCACAGGTTGTTGAGCAGGTTCTTGATGATCTCGCCAAAGGCCAGGGTGACGATAGCCAGGTAGTCTCCCTGCAGGCGCATGACCGGGACGCCAATAAGGAAGCCGGCACAAGCGGCGGCAATGCCGGCGATGAGGCATCCCAGGAAGAAGCGTGCGATGGGAGAGCCGACGGCGCCTTGCATCATGCTCACGGCAACAACGCTCGTGAAGGCACCGACGCTCATGAAGCCCGCGTGGCCGAGCGACAGCTCGCCCGAGATGCCCACGACGAGGTTCAACGAGATGGCAAGGCAGATGTAGGTGGTGATGGGCACGAGCTGGCCCGTCAACGAACTCGACAGGGCCCCAACGGACGCCAGTCCCTGCATCACAAGGTACGCGACGACGACCATCGCGTAGGTAATCAGATTGGACCGCCTGGTCTTGTCCATGTTCTTTAGCACATTCATGGCTACACCTTCTCGTGCGTCTCTTTGCCGAGCAGGCCCGCTGGCCTCACCAGCAGCACCACGATGAGCACCGCAAAGACGATTGCGTCAGCAAGCTGGGTGCCGATGTAGGCACGTGCGAAGATCTCGATGATGCCCAGTAGGATGCCTCCGAGAGCCGCGCCCGGGATGGAGCCGATGCCGCCAAACACGGCCGCCGTGAACGCCTTGATGCCCGGCATCGAGCCGGTGGTGGGCATGAGCACGGGATAGGCAGAGCAAAGCAGCACGCCGGCGATGGCGGCGAGGCCGGATCCGATGGCAAAGACCATCGAGATGGTCGCGTTCACGTCGATGCCCATCAGCTGGGCAGCGGCCTTGTCCTCAGAACAGGCGCGCATGGCCTTGCCCATCTTGGTGCGCTGCGTGAACAGCGTCAGGCACACCATGACCACCACGCAGGCAAGCACCGTGATGATCGAGATGGGGCTGATGACCAGCTGGCCATTGAAGAGCGTGATGTTGGGGAGGTTGACGACGCTGGGGAACACCTTGGGATCGGACTTCCAGATGAGCAGCGCCGAGTTCTGCAGGAAGTAGCTCATGCCGATGGCGGTGATGAGCACGGCCAGGCTCGGTGCCTCACGAAGCGGCTTGTAGGCCAAGCGCTCGATGACGACACCCAGGCACGTGCACCCCACGACGGCAAGCAGGACGCTCACTATGGACGGCAACCCCAGATACTGCATGCAGCAGAAGCAGATGTAGCCACCCACCATGATGACGTCACCGTGTGCAAAGTTCAGCATCTTGGCGATGCCGTAGACCATGGTGTACCCCAACGCGATGATGGCGTACACGCTGCCAAGGCTGATTCCGTTGATCAGGTTGGTCAGAAGCCCCATGGCCCTCCCCTCTCTAACCAAAAGGAAGGCCGCCGCAGGCGGAGCGACGGCCTCCCAAGTCGTTCGAACAATGATAGATTCTAGTCCATCGCGACGTAGACGCCGTTCTGGATGATCATGCCCTTGGGGGACTTGGAGACCTCGCCGGTTGCAGACCAGGTGGCGGTGCCCGTCAGACCCTCGACCGAGAAGTTCGGGTCGGTGAACTGGGCAATGAGCTTCTCGCAGAGGTCGGCGGCAGACATGTCGGCGGTGAGGACGGCAGCCTCAATGGCGGCGGCGATGGCCTTGACGCAGTCGTAGGCGTCAGCCGCAAACTGGTTCGGGTCCTCGTCCTTGCCCGTAAGCTCCTTGTAGGAGGCGACGAAGGCCTTGGTGGCGTCGTCCTCGGCGGAGGCGACGAACGGGGTCAGCAGCATGACACCCTCGGCCAGGCTCGTGTCAAATCCCTCGAGCGTCAGGATACCGTCCATGCCGTCAACGCCGAAGAACTTGGGCGTGTAGGACTGCTTCTGGGCCTCGGCCAGGATGAGCGAGGCGGGGGTGTAGTACATGGGAAGGAACACGAGGTCGGCGCCCTTGGACTTGGCGTCGCCCACCTGCACGGAGAAGTCGACCGTGTCGTCGGTGAAGGTGGTCTCGGAGACGACCTCGAGGCTCAGCGTTGCGGCCTCCTCCATGAACTTGTTGTAGATGCCGGTAGAGTAGGCGTCGGCGTTGTTGTAGATGACGGCGATCTTGGTGCCCAAGGCCTGCTGGGAGATGTACTGAGCGGAAGCGATGCCCTGGTTGGGGTCGGTGAAGCACATCTGGAAGACATTGTCCTTGGCCGGCTCGTTGGTGCCCTCGACGCCGCCGATGACGTCGACAGAGGACGCGGACGGGGTCAGTTGGAAGATGCGGTCTGCGTTGGTCTCGGCGGAGACGGCCACGCACGGCTTGGTCGTGGTGGTGCCCACGAGGATCTGCATGTTCCAGTCCTTGAGGGTGTTGTAGGCATTGATGGACTTCTCGGGGTCGTGCTCGTCGTCCTGCCAGTTGAGCTCCATCAAGACGTTGCCGTTGAGGTTGCACTCGTTGACGGCGACCTGGGCACCAAACTTGGTGGCGTTGCCATAGATGGCTGCGGCGCCGGTGGTGGGGCCGATGCCACCGATCTTGAAGATGCCGGCGTCAGAGAGGTCGGTCGCGGGGGCGTCGTCCCCAGAGTTGCCGGAGTTGCCAGAGCCTCCGCAGCCAACAAGCAGCGAGGAGCCAGCAAGGGCGCCGGACAGCTTCAGGAAGCTGCGACGTGAAACATCAAAGTTATTCATAGTCTCTCCCTTTCGTAGACGATGACAGTGCTACCACCTTATGCAGAGAAGATGCTGAAA
>JAFUBJ010000496.1 GCA_017460265.1 Atopobiaceae bacterium
AAGCGCGGCGTCTGCACCCGCGTCTTCACCACCACGCCCAAGAAGCCGAACTCGGCCCTTCGTAAGGTCGCCCGTGTTCGTCTCGTGAATGGCATCGAGGTCACCGCCTACATCCCCGGCGAGGGCCACAACCTGCAGGAGCACTCGATCGTCCTCATCCGCGGCGGCCGCGTGCGCGACCTGCCTGGCGTGCGCTACAAGATCATCCGTGGTGCCTACGACTGCGCCGCGGTCCAGAACCGCAAGCGCGCCCGTTCCCGCTACGGCGCCAAGCGCCCCAAGTAAGCGGCATCCATCCCGCGTGGCGTCAGCCGCGCACCCATCCGTTATTTCGAGTTCTTAGGAGATTCATATGCCGCGTCGTGCAGCAGCAGTCCGTCGTGAGGTTCAGCCTGACGTCAAGTACAACAACCGCGTCGTGACCCAGCTCATCAACAAGGTGCTTCTCGATGGCAAGAAGTCCATCGCAGAGCGCATTGTCTACGGTGCCTTTGACATCGTTGCCGAGAAGTCTGGCCAGGACCCCCTGACCGTCTTCAAGAAGGCCATGGACAACATCCGCCCGACCCTCGAGGTCAAGCCCAAGCGCGTTGGTGGCGCCACCTACCAGGTGCCTATGGAGGTCAACTCCCGTCGCGCCAACCAGCTCGCCATCCGCTGGATGGTCAACTTCTCGCGTGCCCGCAAGGAGAAGACCATGGCAGAGCGTCTTGCCAACGAGATTCTTGACGCCTCCAACGGCGTTGGCGCTTCCGTGAAGCGTCGCGAGGACCTCTTCAAGATGGCCGAGTCCAACCGTGCGTTTGCGCACTACCGCTTCTAAGAGGATCCAGGAGTAGCAATACATGGCGAAAGTTAAGTACCAACTCGAAAACCTGCGCAACATTGGCATCATGGCCCACATTGACGCAGGTAAGACCACAACCACCGAGCGCATCCTCTACTACACGGGCAAGACCCACAAGATCGGTGAGGTGCACGATGGCGCGGCCACCATGGACTGGATGGTCCAGGAGCAGGAGCGCGGCGTGACCATCACCTCGGCGGCCACCACGTGCTTCTGGAAGGACGCCGTCATCCAGATCATCGACACCCCGGGCCACGTGGACTTCACGGCCGAGGTCGAGCGCTGCCTGCGCGTCCTTGACGGCGCCGTGGCCGTGTTCGACGCCGTTGCCGGCGTTCAGCCGCAGTCCGAGACCGTGTGGCGCCAGGCTGCCAACTACAACGTCCCCCGCATCGCGTTCATCAACAAGTATGACCGCATCGGCGCCGACTTCTTCCACGCCATCGAGACCATGAAGGAGCGCCTGGGTGCCAACGCCATCGCGGCGCAGGTCCCCATGGGTTCCGAAGCCCAGTTCTGGGGCCTCATCGACCTCGTCACCATGGAGGCGTGGGACTTCAAGGAGGACGCCAAGGGGATGATCTACCCCGAGAAGATGGACGAGATCCCCGCCGAGTTTGCCGACGTTGTGGCCGAGCGCCGCGAGGAGCTGCTCGACGCCGTCTCCAACTATGACGACGAGCTCATGGAGATGCTCCTCATGGAGGAGGAGCCCTCCGTCGAGCAGATCAAGAAGGCTCTGCGCAAGGGCGTTCTTGCCGGCGACATCAACCCCGTCTTCGTGGGCTCCGCCTACAAGAACAAGGGCATCCAGGAGCTTCTGGACGCTGTTGTCGACTACCTGCCCAGCCCGCTTGACGTGGCCCAGATTGACGGCACCGACCCCAAGGGCAACGAGGCCATCCGTCACGCCGACGCCAAGGAGCCCTTCAGCGCCCTGGCCTTCAAGATCATGACCGACCCCTACGTGGGCAAGCTCACCTACATCCGCGTGTACTCTGGCCATGCCGACTCCGGCAGCTACGTGTACAACTCCGTCAAGGACGGCCGCGAGCGTCTGGGCCGCATCCTCGAGATGAACGCCAACGAGCGCGTCGACCGTGACGGCTGCTCCGCTGGCGACATCGTTGCCTGCGTTGGTCTCAAGAACACCACCACGGGCGACACCCTCTGCGACGAGAAGCACCCCATCATCCTGGAGAGCATCGAGTTTGCTGCGCCGGTCATCGACGTTGCCGTCGAGCCCAAGACCAAGGCCGAGCAGGAGAAGATGTCCGTGGGCCTGGCCAAGCTGGCCGAGGAGGACCCGACCTTCCAGGTCCGCACCGACCACGAGACCGGCCAGACCATCATCGCCGGCATGGGCGAGCTGCACCTCGAGATCATCGTCGACCGCTTGCGCCGCGAGTTCAAGGTCGAGTGCAACGTGGGTAAGCCCCAGGTTGCCTACCGCGAGACCGCCGGCAAGGAGGTCAAGCACGTCCAGGGCAAGTTCGTGCGCCAGTCCGGCGGCCGCGGCCAGTACGGCGACGCCATCATCGACATCATGCCGATGGAGCCGGGCTTTGGCTACGAGTTTGTGGACGCCACGGTTGGTGGCTCCATCCCCAAGGAGTACATCCCGTCCGTCGACAAGGGCATCCAGGAGGCTCTGGAGACCGGTGTCATCGCGGGCTACCCTGTCCAGGACATCAAGGTCACGCTGGTAGACGGCTCGTACCACGAGGTCGACTCCTCCGAGGCCGCCTTCAAGATCGCCGGCTCCATGGCCATCAAGGAGGCCCTGCGCCGCTCCGATCCCGTCCTGCTTGAGCCGATCGAGGCCGTTGAGGTCGAGACCCCCGAGCAGTACATGGGCGACGTCATGGGCAACCTGTCCGGCCGTCGTGGCAAGATCGAGGGCATGGAGGATCGCTCCAACACCAAGGTCATCAAGGCCAAGGTGCCTCTGGGCGAGATGTTTGGCTACGCAACCGACCTGCGCTCTCAGACGCAGGGCCGTGCGAGCTACACCATGCAGTTTGACTGCTATGAGCCGGTGCCCAAGAGCATCAAGGACGAGATCGTCAGCAAGAACGGCGTAAGCGCCTAGGACAACGTCAACGAGCTACAAGCTCCCAGGAGGTATACAGTGTCAAGCCAGAAGATTCGCATTCGCCTCAAGGGCTATGATCATGAGGTCGTCGACCAGTCCGCGAAGCTCATCGTCGACACCGCCCAGAAGACTGGCGCCCGCGTCAGCGGCCCCATTCCTCTGCCCACCGAGCGCAACCTGTACACGGTCATCCGCTCGCCGCACAAGGACAAGGACTCCCGCGAGGAGTTTGAGATGCGCACCCACAAGCGCCTGATCGACATCCTCGACCCTTCGTCGAGCACCGTCGACAGCCTGATGCGCCTCGACCTGCCCGCAGGCGTGGACATCGAGATCAAGCTCTAAGCTCTCAGCGATAGTCGCAAGAAAAGGTCCCGTCCCTGGTAAACAGGGGCGGGACCTTTCCCTTCCGAGCCCGTACCAAAGGGGTGCTACCCTTCCGGTGTCATCCACTATCCTGGATACTCTTCCATATCTCAGTAATATCCAGTATATTGGATATCAGACAATCAGCCGCCATTCGTCAAGTATTCTGGATGTGATGCAGCATGTGGACCAATAGCTACTCCATGGAGCAGACGGGCGAGTTTATACAGGAAGCGCGCCGAGCCAAAGGTATTACTCAAGCGGCCTTCGCGCAGGACCTCGGGGTGTCCCACACTACCCTCTCTAACCTTGAACAGGGCAAGAACACGTCAACGCACACCCTTGAACTTGCCTTACAGCGCCTTGGCTTGCGCCTTGTCATCGTTCCCAAGACAGCTCACGTATCGGTAACCGAGCAAGAGGTGCAGTAGGATGCTGGCAGAGCCGCTCATCGTTTCTTTGCGTGGTAGGGAGATAGGTGACCTCACTCCCACCCGCCGCGGAGCAACGTTCTCCTATCGCGACAATGTCGTGGCGGAAGCTCCAGGAAGACCGCTCCTCTCTTTATCCCTGCCAGTAAAACGCAGGCGTTATGCCGAAGGCTTGACTGGCTCATGGTTTAGGGGACTCCTACCTGAGGGCGAGCGCCTGAGCGCCATCGCACGCACCATTGGCTGCGACGAGGCAGACTACGTCTCCATCCTCAGGCAGATTGGCTGGGAGTGTGCGGGTGCGGTAAGCATCCGTCCCGAGCGGCTTGAGCCTCCTGTGGTGGGAGGTTCTACCATTCTCCTGTCCAAAGAACTGGCGCAAAAGCTGCGAGACCTGCCGACCTATGGAGGAATCGACCCTGTTGCGCACACCTCCCTAGGCGGTTACCAGGAAAAACTCCTTTTAAGAATCGATGACATACGCATCGAACGAGGGCGCGTTACGAGGGCGCGCTGGCAAGAACCTGACTCCCTTACGATATCCACGCACATCTTGAAGCCTCAACCACAGGGGAGATACCCCGGCATTGCCGAGGCAGAGGCCTGGGCAATGAGTGTTGCAAAACAGGCGGCACGCTGCGCCAACGTTGCCTTGTTGGAACTCGACGACGCGCCGCAGACCTTAGTTGTTGAGCGATACGACCGCACCTGGCACGAAGGAAAGCCCCTGCGTGTGCATCAAGAAGACTGCTGTCAGGCAATGGGCCTTCTCCCCCGCGAGAAGTACGCGGGAACTGATGCCATACGAGGAAACGACCCTTCATATAAGCGAATCGCGGAGCTGCTCGACAGGTTTGCAGCAGACCCAAAAGAGGAGTTGACAGAACTGCTGCGGCAGCTGGTAACAAACTTCGTGCTTGGCAACGTGGACGCTCACGCCAAGAACTATGCGCTGCTCTACCGGGAGCTCGGCGTTCCAACTGTTGCACCAATGTATGACGTAGTCCCCGTAATTGACATTGAGCCACGAGCGGTGTTTCTGTCCATGCGAATTGGTGGGGCAATTCGGTTTGACGATGTCGAAAGGTACCACATACTTGATGAGGCCACAAGCTGGGGCCTTCCACACGCGCAGGCGATTAGCACCCTCGACGGAACGCTGGAACACCTGCGCGAAGGAATACAGGCTGCCGAAGAGCTGTATCCAGAAGCTGCGGGAAGACATAGCCTTGGAGCATTGAGCAGGATTTCGGTCCTCGGCAGATACTAGCCGTACCGGAAGGGCATCGTCCCTTTGGTACGGGCTAGTGGTCGGCGTATTTGGCAAGGATCTCCAGGCGGTTGTGGCAGCCGGTCTTGCGGAGCAGGTTGCGTACGTGGTACTTGACGGTGGCCTCGGACACAAAGAGCTCGGCGGCAATCTCGCTGTTGGAACGCTCGGCCAGCACCAGGCGCAGCACCTCTCGCTCGCGGGAGGAGAGGTCGTGGCGCGCGGCAAAGCGTTCGAAGATTTCTCGCTCGCTGGGCACTGCGCCGGGCGCTGTCACGTAAAGCTGCTGGTACAGGGCAAAGAAGAGGGCCATCGTGCAGGCAAAGAGCACGGCCGTCACGGTAATGAGCACGAGTGGCGAGGCGGCAAGGCCCGAGGTCAGCGCCGTGCCCAGCGAGTCGCCGACGCGTCCAAAGAGCAGGCCCGCGCCCGCAAAGAGGTACCAGCCGCCCTGCGCGGCGAGGTCTGCTAGAAGCACCACCCTAAAGACCGAGAAGAAGCCAAACAGCAGGTAGCCAAGGGCCCACATGATGGTTGCCGGCGCGGCGGCTCCCGAAAGCGCCAGCATGAGGAAGGGCGTGACCAGCGCACCCGCGCAGCAGAGCGCCCCGTAGCGGCGGTCGTGGTCGCAGACGAGCCCCGCCACGAGAAGCCCCACGCCGTAGAACAGGCGCGACGTCTCGACGCTCACGCCTTCAAGCAGGTCGTCGGCTGGAAAGCCGAAGCCGGTGTTCTTGGTCAGGCTCATGAGCAGGACGGTTATGCAGGCGAGTGCGACCAGGCGCGGGGCGGGTGGCTGCTGGGTGAGTTCGTCCTGCGTGCTTGTGCTGCTGACCAGCGGTTTTCTTACCAGGGCAAGCGTCGGCACAGCCAGGACCGCGCAGGTGATCAGCCCTGCGACGCCGCGCGTGAGCGCACCTCCCGCGATGGCCGAAAGCAGCCAGCCAAGCGCCGTCGACGCCGCATAGGCTCCGCCAAAGACCAGGCCGCGGCGCTTCTCGTCTACATGGCGTGCCAGGCAGAACACGTAAAAGCCCTGCATATAGCCACAAAGCAGGCTGGACAGGTAGCCAAAGGCAAGGACCGGGGCCAGGCTGGGTGCGAGCGCGGCGGGCGCGAGGCACGCGACGTAGGCGATAACGGAGAAGGCCACCAGTTGGTGGGTCCGCGCTTCGGACAGACTGCGGCCAAAGTACATGAACGCTGAGATGCCCGCCGCCTGCATGAGGTATCCCACCACCATGGTGAGCACGTCGACCGACGATGCGGCAACCAGGCCTGTCAGGTGGTACAGCCACATGAGCCAGCCCGTCGAGGCAAGCAGAAAGCACGCAAGCGTGGTCAGCCCCACGTGCAGGTGCGTGCGCTGCTCGTATGTCAGGCGATCCGTGGGCATGGGCACCTCTCGACGGTGCGACGGCTTTGCTGGACTCGTTTGATTATGGCAGAAGTCACCCACCGCTCGCCGAGAAGGACATGCAGAGTTTCCGCAGGTAAAAGGCCACCTAACCCAAACCTAGCCTTGTTGGTGCGCGCGCTTGGGGCTTCACTCAGGCTGTTGTACTGTCTCTAGAGAGAGTGAAGCTGCCATGAAACGTGCCCTGAGAAAGCCGCTTGCCTCGCTGGTCGCATTCTCGCTTGTGCTGGGGCTGGTGCCTCTGCATGCGATGGCCGACGAGACGCCCACTCTGCCCGAGGAACCCGTCGCCCAAGAGGAGGTGCTGACGGAGGAGCCCGCTCCGATGGAGGTTGTTGCGCCGAAGGAGGAGACTGCTTCGGTTGAGGAGGATCCTGCGGAGGAGGTTGCTCCGGAAGAGAAGGCGGACACTGAAGAGGTTGCTCCTGCTGAGGAGGCAGCGCCCGCGGAGGAAGCCGCCCCGGCAGAGGACAAGCCCGTGGCAGACGAGCCCGCGGCGCCGGCTGAGATGCCCGCGCCTGTCGCCAAGGCGGAGACGACCAAAGCGGCGGCTCCCAAGTCCGCAGCTCCCAAGCTGGCGCCTCAGGCAACGACGATCGACAGCCTCTCCATCACGGTCACGCCTCCCACAGCAGGGGAGAAGAACGTTGACGCAGCAGGCCTTGTAAGCATTCCCACAAGCGCGCACTGCTCACTTAAGAGCGCATACTGGGTCCTCGGTGATTCGAGCTCGACAATCGTTACCCCCACCACCGACATCGATGACAATCCGTACGCCCTAGCCATTACGCTCAAAGCCGATGAGGGATATGAGTTCCAGGACGGGAGCAGCTACACCGTTACGGGGGCGACCCCGCAAGATGGCGGCAAGCTGTGGCTTTACGACAGCAGCGAGGCCAACGCAAACGTGCTTGTCACGCCTACAAAGGCAACGACTGTCAACATGCGCGTGTGGACGCCCGGCCATGGCACCGTGAAGATCAACGGCTCCGACTACAGCACCGAGTTCCAGGGCACCTGGTTCGAGGGCACGGAGGTCTCGATAGAAGCCGTACCATCAAGCGGCTACCAGTTCGCTCGCTGGTGGGCTGCTTCAAAGAGTGGCGGCGGACGTCTCATCAAGACGGCTTCCACCACACTGACGGCTGGCACTGACGCCGAGGCAGAAGCCCTTTTTGGACTTGAGAAGGCATCTATCACGATCACAGCTCCCAAAGTCGGAACGAGTGGTGTGGACAATCCCCCGGCCATCTCCGTACCTTCTGGAGCCGGCTACTCCGTGACGGAAACCAGGTGGGTTGGTGCCAATAGCACGTTGGATGCCCAGTCGCTTGAGACGCCAACCAACTTTGAGGCGGGTAAGACCTACTACGCCTATGTCAGTCTTAAAGATGGCGATGATTCTTTTGCGGCTACCGGTGGCGGAGCTGTGTTCGACACAGCCTTGCAACTTACTGGCGGAAACGTGAAATATAAGCGCAACTGGCAGCGGCAAGACGGTGTATCGATCGAGGCCATCGTTACGGTCACGATTCCCGAGGCTGAGACCCACACCGTGACGTTTGATACGCAAGGGGGCAGCGCCGTTGCTTCGCAGGAGGTCGCGGACGGCGCCTATGCGACCAAGCCGGCCAACCCCAAAAAGGACGGTTTCTACTTCCTGGGTTGGTACGAGAAGCCGGGTGCTCAACTCACGCGCGAAGAGGTTTACGCCAACAAACCGGTTGGCTTCGATTTCGCGAAAACCGCAATCACCGAGGACAAGACGCTCTACGCCGTCTGGTATGAGGGCTTCTACGGTGCTACCTACGACTTGTCGGCGAAAACGCCCAAGTATGCTGAGACCGGCGGCAATGTGACTTTTACGAGCACATACCAACAAAAGCCGGAGGCGAGCAAAGTCTGGTGGGACTACTCTATCGTTGAGGGTTCCGAGGTCACCGTCACAGCCATTCCTGCGGCGGGAGCACGCTTTGTTGGCTGGGCTCCGGGCACGCTGAATTCAAGTGGCAACATGCCTGACGACCCAGCTTCTCTCGACGACATCGTGAGTACGGACAATCCATACACCTTTACCTTTGACGGCAGGACGGCGCTTGCTGCGCTGTTCGAGCCGGAGGCGCCCAAGTACGAGCTTTCATTCGCGTTCACGAACCTGTACCCGGGGGCGCAGCCGCAGGCGCTTCTCGAGTCGCTTACGGTAAACGGCGAGGACTGGACGCCCACCTCGGGGAACACCACGGCTAAGGGCATCCCTGCCGGCTCAAGCGTCACCGCTACGGTAAAGGTGACAGACAACGCTTCGCTTGCCACGTATAACAACCCCGGGAATACGATTGCTGATCTCGTACCCACGTATTCTGACGACGGCAGCAAACTGACCTTCACCTTCACCATGCCGGAAACCGATGCCAGAATCGTCGTGTACCTTTTCGAGGCCGTCACCGTTACCTACGACGCGAACGGCGGGGTAAAGCAGCCTGCTTGGGCGGATTCTGTTAAGTGGATGAAATACACCGCAAGCACGCCGGCTACAATCAACGTTTCGCAGGAGCTTTACGACTTGTATTCCGGTCAGGCTAGGGTCCAGCCCCCGGCGGGCGCCACGTTCGCCGGCATCGAGGTCACGCAGAACAAGACTGGTGCCAAGGTGACGGGCAAGCCGGGTGAGGTCATCACGGTTGACTTCTCCGAAGGTGGGATCATCAAGTTCCTGTGGCAGAAGGACGTTACGGTGACGTTTGACGCCAAGGGTGGTTCGCCGGTGCCCGACGCGCAGAAGTTCAAGGCCGGCGAGAAGGCCACGGAGCCTACGGCGCCGACCAAAGAGGGCGGCTGGACTTTTGCTGGCTGGTACACGGACGAGGCGCTCACCAGCAAGTTTGACTTCAGCTCGGCCGTGAACGACGACACCACGCTCTACGCACGCTGGAACGGCCAGATCAACGTGTTCACGTACGACAAGACGGCAGGCAAAACCACACAAGGCGGCACGTTTACCTGCGAGTCTGTTGCGGGAACCGAAAAGGGCATGTACAGCTACGGCTCGGGCAGCATCGCCGAGGGCTCGACCGTTAAGCTGACGGCGAAGCCCGCTGATGGCTACCGCTTCGTCGGTTGGGCGAAGGACGCGGCTGACGGCAGCATCGCGAATACCGACGCAACCTACGAGTTCGCCTTCACCAAGACCCCCACCACGCTCTTTGCCGTGTTCGAGGAGATTCCGCCCATGCTCACGCTGCACTGGACGTCCGTGGACGGCGAGGACCTGGTCGATCCGATTGCCATCGAGGCCTCGCCAGGCATGAACGTTGCTCAAGCCCTGAATCTTTATGGTACCAGCTCTATGACGACGGACGTCTTCGCCAACGCCAAGGAAGGCTATGTGTGGAGCGGCCATCAGATGCCCAAGCCGCTGAGCGCGTACGAGAGCATGGCCGATCTGGACGCAGAGCGGGTCGAGGGCACGGATGACATCGGCAAGGGCATGGGCATCTACTACGTCATGCTCAAACAGATTGACGCGGTGGAGATGACGGTCGAGGCGCCGAAGTGCGGTGTCGAGACCAAGATGGTCGACAACGAGCAGACCAACCCGCCGTCTATGACGCTGGCTGGCAGCAACTACGGTCCGGCCTTTGAGGGCCAACCTGTAGCCATGTGGGGCGAATGGAAGACCGATCATGCCGAGCCCTTCGGGGGAACCTTCGAGGGCGGCAAGGACTACTCGCTGCTGGCACTTCTCGCGGCGGACTTTGGCTATTGCTTCGCCGACGATGTGACCGCGACGGTTACGGGTGCGAAGGATGCGCAGCCGCTGACGTCGTCCGATAGCCCGCTCCTCGTGCTGGGCGTCTCTGCCCAGGTGACCGCCGAGCACATTCCGGGCGAGACCGTGACGGAGAACGAGGCTAAACCCACCTGCACCGAAGCTGGCTCGCACGACGAGGTCGTGTACTGCACGGCATGCGAGGATGAGCTCTCGCGCAAGACCGTGACCGACCCCACGCTCGGCCACGATTGGGGCGAGTGGACCGTCGTCAAGGAGGCCACCGAGGAGGCCGACGGCCTTGAGCAGCGCACCTGCAAGCGTGGCGATGCGGTCGAGGAGCGCGTCATCCCCAAGCTGGTCGTGGAGTACACCTGTGCGGCGGGCGACGGGCAGACGTGGACCAAGGGCTCCGGCACGGCGTTGGAGTTCACGTTCAAGCGCTCGATTGCCGACGAGACGTGTTTCTCGCACTTCACGGGCGTGCGCGTGGACGGCAAGCTGCTCTCCGCCAAGGACTACACGGCCAAGGCGGGCAGCACGGTAGTCACGCTTTCAGCCGACTACCTGGAGACTCTGGCCGTGGGTGAACATACCCTGACTGCGCAGTTTGACGACGGTAACGGCGAGGCTTCCGCCACGTTTGCCGTGGCGGAGAAGGACGCGCCGGCGCCGACTCCCGAGCCGGCAAAGAAGGACGAGGCCAAGCCTGCCGCCAAGCCGGCGAGCAACAAGCTCCCGCAGACTGGTGACCCGTTTGCACTGGTGAGCCTGACCGCGCTCACGCTGGCGCTTGCCGGCCTGGCCGTGACGTTGGCCGCGCGTCGCATCCGCGAGTAACGTAGGCTGCTAGCTTGCCTGACAACGTCCCAACTGGCCCCTCCCCGTGCCAGTTGGGACGTTTTTCTGTCTGTAGATGACCAAACCGTCCCCGCCGGGGACCCCTTGGACGGGTACAGGCCCCAAGGTGTCCAAATCGTCCCCGCTGGGGACCCCTTGGACGGGTACGGGCCCCAAGGTGTCCAAACCGTCCCCGCCGTGGACCCCTTGGACGGGTACGGGCCCCAAGGTGTCCA
>JAFUBJ010000497.1 GCA_017460265.1 Atopobiaceae bacterium
GAGCGGCCACATCATCTTCTCCAAGTACGAGACCACGGGCGACGGTATCCTGACGAGTCTCAAGATCATGGAGGTCATGATCGCAAAGGGCAAGCCGTTGAGCGAGCTGGCGGCTCCTGTCGTGTTCTACCCGCAGGTTCTGAAGAACGTTCGCGTGAAGAGCAAGCCTGAGGCTCAAAACGACCCCGACGTCCAGGCGGCCGTCCAGAAGGTCGCAGACGAGCTTGGCGACGAGGGACGCATTCTGGTGCGCGAGTCTGGCACCGAGCCGGTCATCCGCGTCATGGTCGAGGCGGGTACCGACGAGGTCTGCGAGAAGTACGTGGACAGCGTCATTGACGTCATCACCGCGAAGGGTCACCTGGCCTAAAGCAGACGGCATAAAAGCGTCACGATAAAGGCCCGGTTCGGAAATTCCGAACCGGGCCTTTGCTTGCGAATGGCAGGGATGGATCCTAGTAGTAGACCTGGTCAAAGCCAAGGATGACGATCACGTTGGCGTTTGTGGGATACGACCCGTCGTTAGAGATGATCTCAGGGTTGCCGCCAATGATGTCGGCGATGGCCCTTGCCTTGCTCTCGGAATCGTCGCCGTTATAGACGATGACGGTGTTGTCCCACGTCGACATGGCGACGTCCGCCGTGGTGGAGAAGCCGCGCGACGACAGGTCGTCAGCCACGTTTATGGCCAATCCGTCATAGTCAGTGCCGTTCAGAACGGAAACCGTGCCGCTGTAGTCGGGCTCGTTTTCGGCTACGACGCCACCGTAGTGCTGCTCGCCGGTAGTGCTGATGGCGCCTGCGATGCCTGCGGTGAAGTCGTCCTCCTCGTTGGCGTAGGGCGGCAGGCCAGCGTCGACGCGTCGCATCATTTCCTGCCAGGCCTCCGTGTCGCAGATCTCGTACCAAAGCTCATCGTAGAAGGTAGAGATGGTGGGCTCCTGGCCAGAATAGAAGTTCTCGTCGATGTTGATGTCCTTCATCTGAGCGGCAAGGCTCAAGATGGTGCCCAGATCCATGTCGGTCGTCACGTAGTCGGCGAGCGTGGAGATGGTTCCCGACATGGTTACCAGGTCGCTTGCGAGCACCTTGCGGGCGATGGCAGAGATGACCATGCGCTGGTTGGCGGCACGATAGAAGTCTCCTCCGCCATATTCGTCGTAGGCGTGGCGAGAACGGCAGAGCATGAGCGCGTCCCAGCCGTTGAGGTGGTGGGTCCCTGCCGAAAGCTCGAGTCCCGTGTATTCAGGGTCGCTAATGGGCACGGGAAGAGTTACGTCAATGCCGCCAATCTTGTCGACGATGGCAACAAAGGCGTCAAAGTCAATCTCGGCGTAGTGGGAGATGGGTACGCCAGCAAATTCCTGCACGACCTCGACCATGTAGCTGGGGCCGCCGAAGCTATAGGCGGAGTTGATCTTGGACTGACCGTTGTATCCCATGTCAACGTAGGTGTCTCGTGGGATGGAGACGAGCGTGACCTTTACGTCCTGGGGGTCGATACGGGCAAGGATGATGGTGTCGGCGCGGTAGTTCCAGTACTCCTCGCCCTCTTCCTCGATGCGCTCTTCGCCCTTGTCTACGCCTAGAAGCAGCATGTAGAACGGGTCGCTCGGCTTGTCTCGCTCTGCGAGGATGCTCAGAAGGTCTTGGTTGGCTCCTGCGGTAAGGCGCTTGTTGATGTTGTTGATGTATGCCCATGCCAGCCCGCCAAAACCAAGGAGCGCAACAAGGAACACCACAAGAACGCCCCTCAGGACGGTTCGGCGTGCGCTCCTGCGACGCATGGCACTGTAGTGGGCGACAGAGGTGTTGCGTGAAAGGGCAGAGCTAGCGTCCTCCACCCCAGTATCGATGTCGGCGTCCGATGCGTGGCGTGCACCAATCGTGCTTGAATGCTTGCTGTGTTCGGCGCTCGTGATGGCTCTATGCTTTGCTGCGGCCAAGAGTCCCCCTTGTTCGTGGAGGCTGGCGCCTCCGTGATGTTGGGCATGTTCATACCCAATTGGAGCTTCTTCTAAAGGAAGTTCCATAGACTTCCGTATTTTCCGCCAAAGGTGTGGCCAGCACAACTCATATCCCGCCGTATCCACACAAGCACAAGATAGCTCTATGCCTTTTACCTGCATTTTGTGACATTTTGGGGTTGCGGGGTCGCCTAGGTTACCAGATGTGTGCGCTTCCGAAAATGCCACTTCGCCCTGTCGTATCATGTGATGGTTCTCGTTGCGCGGCGCTTGGAGGTATCCATGAAGACCGATCAACCCAGACAGTTTGTTGCGGTGCTCGACTTTGGGGCGCAATATGGGCAGCTCATCGCCCGTCGCATACGCGATTGCCATGTGTATTCCGAGCTGGTGCCTTGCGACATCAGCGCCGCCGCGCTTGCCGCCATGGGGCCGTCGGCCCTCGTTTTGTCGGGCGGTCCAGCCAGCGTATATGCCGACGATGCACCACGCGTAGATTCCGGCATCTTTGAGCTGGGCGTTCCCGTCCTGGGCTTCTGCTATGGCCACCAGGTTATGGCCGTTACGCTGGGTGGCGAGGTCGCCCACGCCGAGAAGGGCGAGTACGGCCCTGCAGAGCTGGTGCGCTCCGGTTCGTCCGAGCTGCTTGTTTCCACTCCGGGCGAGCAGACCGTGTGGATGAGTCACCGCGACTCGGTGTGCCGCGTGCCGGATGGCTTCACGGTTACCGCCCACACTGCGACCTGCCCTGTGGCGGCGATGGAGTGCTCTGAACGGCGCCTATATGCCACGCAGTTCCACCCCGAGGTGCGCCACACCGCCTATGGCCGCCGCATGCTGGAGAACTTCCTCTTTGGCATTTGCCGCCTTGAGCCCAGCTGGACCATGGAGGGCATCATCGAAGAGAAGGTGGCGGAGATCCGCGAACAGGTGGGAGACGACCGCGTGATTCTGGGCCTCTCGGGCGGCGTGGACTCCAGCGTGGTTGCCGCACTCGTTCACCGTGCTATAGGAGACCAGCTGACCTGTGTGTTTGTGAACCATGGCATGCTGCGCAAGGGCGAGCCCGAGCTGGTGGAGGAGGTCTTTCGCGGGGAGTTTGACGTGCCGCTGGTGCACGTGCATGCGGAAGAGCGCTACGCAGCGTTGCTGGCGGGTGTGACCGACCCCGAGGAAAAGCGCCGCCGCATTGGCACCGAGTTCTGGAAGGTGTTCTTTGAGGAGGCCGAGAAGCTGCACGGTGTGCGCTTCATGGCGCAGGGCACTATGTATCCCGACATCATCGAGAGTGGCGCGCGCAAGACGGGCGGCAAGGCATCTACCATCAAGAGCCAACACAACCTGATTCCCTTCCCCGAGGGCGTGCACTTTGACCTTATCGAGCCGCTGGATCACTTCTTTAAAGACGAGGTGCGCGAGCTGGGCGTGGCTCTGGGCCTGCCCGAAAAGATGGTGTATAGGCAGCCGTTCCCGGGGCCGGGCCTGGCCATTCGCATCATTGGCGAGGTCACGCCCGAGAAGCTGAACATCCTGCGCAACGCGGATGCCATCGTGCGCGAGGAACTGGACGAGTACAACCAGCGCCTGTTTGAGCAGACTGGCGACCGCAACTCCGAGCACAGCTGCTGGCAGTACTTTGCGGTGTTGCCTGATATCAAGAGCGTGGGCGTGATGGGCGATGAGCGGACCTACGCGCGGCTGGTTATCCTGCGCGCGGTGGAGAGCGCCGACGCCATGACGGCGGACTGGGCGCGCCTGCCGTACGACGTGCTCGCGCGCATCAGTGGCCGCATCGTGGGCGAGGTGGCGGGCATCAACCGCGTGGTGTACGACATCACGCCCAAGCCTCCCGCGACGATAGAGTGGGAGTAGCTCAGCACATTATCGTGAGGTCTATCTGACGGCGCATCTGGTGGGCTCTGGTCCACTGGGTGCGTCGTCTTGCGTTTGTGAACTTGGAAGCCAGTAGAGCGGTGGCTAGCTTGTTGTACTGATAATCTGGTGCGTTCGCCCAGTTAAATGCCCTTGTTTAGAGCGACTAGTGCCGGCGAGCTCAATTATCCTCACGATAATGTGCTGATGACCTGCGCTGATGGCTCTGGTACTCACGAAGACGCCCCGTAGGCGCGAAACCAACGCCGTTGGTACTCAATCGATACTCATGCAGCTAGAGAGGCTAGTGCGGCACCGAGAGGAACAGGATAAATGGACAGAGATTGTTGTCCGTGACTGCGGGTATCATAGTTCCATTGGCAAGAACGCAAGCTGATATAAGGAGTGGGGGTGTATTCCATGACAGAACCCGGAGTCGTATTCACAAAGGACTGGGTAGTCGACTTTGTCCTCAACGTAGCTGGATACACCACCGACAGGGACCTCATATCTGGCTGTGTTGTCGAGCCGTCCTGCGGGGACGGGGCCTTCCTCGGTCGCGTGGTGTCACGGTTATGTGAGTGCGCGACGGACGCTGGTGCGTTGTCTGCCGAGCGCCTCGTTTCCTGCATAAGGGCCTACGACGTTGACAACGCTTCCGTCTTGGCAAGCAGAACGACCGTCAGGCGAGTGCTCGAGAGCTTCGGGATGAGCCCGGCCGACTCCGAGAGACTTGCTGGCATTTGGGTCATACAAGGCGACTTTCTTCTGTCCGAAGTGCCCCCGGCTCGATGGGTGGTGGGCAACCCTCCCTATGTACGTTCGTCCCTCATTCCACGAGAACAGCGGGTGGCATACGGCCGAGTACTGCCCTGTGTGACCATGGGCTCGGATCTCTACGTCGGCTTCTTCGAGAAGGGCCTCGAGGCGCTTGAGGAGAACGGGGCTCTCTGCTTCATCTGTGCGGATCGCTGGTTGCAGAATCGATACGGATCGCGTCTGAGAGCCTTCGTTTCCGAGGGCTATAGTCTCGACGTGCACATCCGGATGCATGGCGTAGATGCCTTCGAGGAGGACGTCTCGGCTTATCCGGCGATCTCGCTCATCAGAAGGGGTTCTGGCAGGCCCATGCGCTACATGGAGTGCGGGTCTCGCTTCTCCTTGGATGACGTGTGTGACGCCGAGGAGTGGATCTCTGCGGGAGAGGGAGCGTACCGTTCCGCGAATGCCACGGCAGACGTCCTCCCGCCCCTCCATGGAGCTGAGTCAATACCGCTTGCGTCTCCCGATAGGCTGAAAGTTCTCGGGGAACTTGCGCATCGGCATCCCCGTCTGGAGGATGCCGGGGTGAGGCTAGGCATCGGCATCGCCTCGGGGTGCGACGAGGTGTACATCACCGAAGACCACGATCTCGTGGAGAGGGATCGTCTACTCCCGTTGTTCTTCATGCGTGACTGGAGGGCCGGCAACCATGAGGGAACGAAGTGCCTCGTGAACCCCTGGGGTTCGGACGGAAGGCTCGTCGATCTTGACAGCTACCCGAAGCTTAAGGGATACCTTGAGGAGAACGAGGAGAGGCTTAGGGCACGCAGGGTGGCCAAGGACCATCCAGACTCCTGGTATCGTACGCTCGACAAGCCTGACCAGTCGCTCATGGGAAGGGAAATGCTGCTCTTTCCTGATATGGCGATGCGGTCAGATCCCGTGTACAGTGACGGGTCTCGATATCCACACCACAACTGCTACTGGATGACATCGAGTGAGTGGGACGTGCGATCGTTGGGCGGGCTGATGATGAGCGACCTCGTCGAAGGTTATGTGGATGCGTTCGGGGTGAAGATGCGGGGCTCGACCCTCCGCTTCCAGGCGCAGTACCTGCGCATGGTGCACATCCCGCGCGCTGACGAGGTCGACGAGGGCACGAAGCGCGAGCTCGCGGAAGCTTTCATGGCGGGGGATCGTGAACGCGCGAACCTGGCGAGCAGAAGGGCTTATGGTTTGGAGGAAGCACATGCGTGATGACGTCAAAGAGGCGGTGCTCGACTGCGTCAACTATGCCGTGACGAAGGGCACTCAGAGCGGCAGGCACATCGCTCCGCTCGCCATGAAGATTGCCGAGGACATGAGGCGTGTGGGATACGACCCAGACTCCATATTCCTCGATGATGTGAACGTGACCCTTCCTGGCTGGTTCCGGCCTTCGAAGAAGTGGGACATCACCGCCTTCGAGAACGGTGTTCTGGTTGCGGGCATCGAGCTTAAGAGCATCAACAGTAGCTTCGGCAACAATGCGAACAACCGCGCCGAGGAGGCCCTTGGCAGCGCGTCGGATGTCGACTATGCGACGCACAATCACCTCCTTGAGCCGAACGATCTTCCGCCTAACTTTGGTTATGTGCTCCTGATTCGCAAGACCCCTGAGAGCACGAGGCCCTCGAAGATTGGCGCCAAGTCGCGCTACGCGTTCGA
This sequence comes from Atopobiaceae bacterium, assembly GCA_017460265.1. Lineage (GTDB taxonomy): Bacteria > Actinomycetota > Coriobacteriia > Coriobacteriales > Atopobiaceae > UBA1367. The sequence continues at coordinate 6,309 of JAFUBJ010000497.1, forward strand.
CAAGGAGTTTGAGAACTCGTCCTACGTCGAGAGGTTTACTATTCTGGGAAAGCGCCTACTACGCGAGAGAATCTACCAGGCAGTGTGGGTTGCCGCTGTCGATCTCGAGAACGGCGAGGTGGAGGAGCCTGACCCCCTTATGACGTACGACAAGTTTGTTGCTCATCTCAAGGGCTGGATTGACGTCATGAGGGCGTAGACGCATCTCATCTTGGGTGGCTGACAATCATTGAATACGATTGTCTGGCGTCTGCCGATAGTTGATTGCTTAAACTCTGTTGCTATAGGGGTCGCGGGGGATCCCCCGCGTGCGACGATTGCGATGCGGCTAGCTGCCACGGGCGGCCAGCCGCATCGCGTCGCACCGGGACGGCAAGTCGGAGCCCGTGTGGTGAGCGCCTATCGAGGGAAGTACGGACAAGATAGGCAGCTCGCTACGTACGGACGTGATAGGTAGCTTGCTGGCCCCGCTAACCCCGATGTACATGAGATAGGTAGCTCGCTATGTACAGGGGTTAGGCTACTTGCTACGGGCAAGTGGCCTTCGTTTCGATGACAGCATGACGGCAATGACAGGAGATTCCACCTATAGAGAAGTGCCGTCATTGCCGTCATCGAATTGCCTTCCTGCGACACGCTCCAGGAAGATGGTCCTGGCGGACGCGGTCCTCTGCGTCGAGTAGCGTATGCCCGCCTCGAGGAGCGCCTGCGAGTGCTCGGCGAGCTTCCTCCCCAGGGTCGCGGCCCGCGCGTTGCCGAGGCCTGTTTGCGCAACCAGCTCCGTCGCGGTCCCCGCCCATCCGAGCCTGCCCTCCATGAAGCGGATGACCTCCAGCACCTCCCTCGACACCGGCCGCTCCTCCTCATGCTCGACGTACTGGTCCTCCGAGAGCTCCCAACGGCAGTCGTTGAACTCGAGCACCAGCTCTCGCTCGATGACGTCGCGACCGGTCACCTTGAGGACAGCCCTCTTCTCCCCTCTCTTCCTGTCGATAACCATCGTCGTGTCGGCGGCGCCGGTGATGCCGTTCGTTCCCGAGACGGTGTTGAGGGGGTCCGGGTCGTTCATCTTGCGCTGATGGTGCACGAGCACGACAGCTATCCCGAAATGGTCCGCGAGTCCCTTGAAGTCACGCACGTCGTGGTAGTCGGAGGCGTACGCGCTCCTCTGTGACGACTGCCTGACCGTCTGGAGGGTGTCGACGATCACGAGCTTGGTGTCCGGGTGCGCCGCCACGAACGTAGCGATCTCGTCGAGGAGCCCGTCTGCGAGCGACGGGGCGTTGACGCAGAGGTGGAACGCATCGCTGCACTCCTCAGCCAGTCTGAACAGGCGTTGCTGGATCCTGGGGAGGTTGTCCTCAAGCTCGAGGTCGAGGACGGTGCCCCCGCAGGTGGCGAACCCCCAGAGCGGCTCGCCCCTGCTCACGCACTCCGCGAGGCGGAGGGCGAGCCAGCTCTTGCCGACCTTCGGCGAGCCCACGAGGAGGGTGACGCCGACGCCGATCAGGTCCTCCACGACCCATCCCGGCGAGCTCAGCGGGGTGTTGACCAGCTCCTCAGCGGTGATGGTCTCAAGCATCGGCATCCCTCCCCAGCTTCCTCATGGCCTCGCGCTCGGCGTCGACGGCGGACGGCCCCGCCTCCCGTCCGAGTCCTGCGAAGATCTCAGCGAGCACGGAGAGCACGTGGGCGAGCTCGGGCGTGACATCGCCCGCGTGCTCGATGCGCCGTAACTCCTCATAGCAGAGCATGGCCTGGTCCTGCACCGCACGCTGCACTCGCACGCTGGGGTATACGGTGACCTCGCGGTTTGCGAGTCTGCGCAGGATGTAGTCCTGCTTGGTGAGGCCGGAGAGCGCGACGAGCGCGTCAATCTCGCGGGCCTCCTCCGGGGACACGCGGAAGCCAACGGTCACGCTCCTTCGCCTGCCCATCTGGTCCCTTGAGGGCGCCGTCACCTGGGGCACCTCCCCTCGGCGTCGAGCCCCTGTGCCATCTCCTCCTGCCTGTTGGGAAAGAGGTGCGCGTAGTGCAGGGTGATCTCGGTCGTCTCGTGGCCCATGCGCTCAGCGATGGCGAGCGGTGAGTAGCCCATGTCGATGAGGAGGGACACGTGGCTGTGCCGCAGGTCGTGGACGCGGATCCTCGGCACGCCCGCTATCTTGCTGCCACGCTCCATCTCGTGGTAGAGGCGGCTCTTCGTCATGCGGAAGAGGCGCCTGCCGGGGGAGGCGGCGCCGGGGAGCGAGAGGTGATCGCGCACCTCGTCGACGAGGAAGGAGGGCATCACGATTCTCCTGCTCGCTCTGGGCGTCTTGGGCGGGGTGACGACGTCCTCCCCCTTGCGACGGTGGTAGGTCTTGGTGACGCTGAGGGTGCCGCGCTCGAGGTCGAAGTCCTCCGGCGTGAGCGCGAGCAGCTCGCCTTCGCGGATGCCTGTCCAGTAGAGCAGCTCGAAGGCCATCCACGAGTCCGGCTTGTCCATGAGTGCGCGGGAGAAGCGCAGGTACTGTGCCTTGGTCCAGATGCTCATCTCATCCGCGTCCTTTGAGCCCATCTTGGGGACCTTGCGCGCGGGGTTCGAGGGCAGGTTGTAGTGCAGCACGGCGTGGTTGAGAAGCGCCGAGAGCTGGTTCGATACGGTGTGCAGGTAGGTCGGTCGGTAGGGCTCGCCCGTTGGCCCGCGCATCGCCATGAGCTCGTTCTGCCACCTGATGACGTCGGCGCTGGTGATCTCGTTGAGGGGCTTATCGCCGAGGTAGGGGAGGATCTTGGTCCTCACCATGTGCTCCTTTGTGTCCCAGGTGCTCTGCTTGAGGCGCGGGCGCACGTCATCCTCGTAGAGCTTGAAGAACTCCGAGAGCGTCATCGTCGGCGTACCCTCGCAGCGCGCGAGGAAGGCCTGCTCCCACCTCCTGGCCTCCGACTTAGTCGCGAACCCGCGCTTCGTCTTCTTGTGGCGCTCGCCCTTCCAGTCCCTGTACCAGCACTGGACCGTCCACGTACCGCGCCTCTCGTCCTTGCTAACCGACATGGGCGTCGCCTGCGTTTCTCTTTGCCTCTCCGAAGGAGCGTGACTCCCGGTAAGCCGCTGACACCTGGCCGGGGCTGGTGAGCCTTCCCTCCGACTCGAGCTCTGC
>JAFUBJ010000498.1 GCA_017460265.1 Atopobiaceae bacterium
ACATCAAGAACATATGCCTGCGGCAACGCTCCCCGGCTCCGCGCCTTGCGGCGCTCCGCCCGGCAGCGTCCGCTGGACGCTGCCGCCCTCGCGGGTTCGATTCCCTGCGACGTCACCAAAACAAAAAACGCCCCCGTGGCTGGGGGCGCTCGCTCACCTGGAGCCAGTGATGGGAATCGAACCCATAACCACCGGATTACAAGGCCGGTGCTCTACCATTGAGCCACACTGGCGTGGAATGCCTATAGTACCACCTTCGCGCCGCAGCTCGCTACCGTGACGAGAAAAGACCTGGTCCCAACTCGCCATCGCGTGCAAACACGCTACCGACCCAGCAGCTTCCAGAGCTTCTCGCGCTCCGCGGGCGAAAGCCGGTCCTCCAGCGTCATGCGCCCATGGCTGCGCTCCTCGCGCGCAACCTCGGCGTCGTGCGCAACCGTCCCGATGTCAGTCGCCAGAAGCTGGCTTGAGATGCTCGTCACCGGCACGCCGCCCACCGTAAAGCGAATGGTGTTGTCGCTCGTCACCAAAAGCACATCGCGGTTTTCGTGCCGCGCCCGCGTGACCAGCCGCTCGATCACCGTATCAGCGCTCTCCCCCGTTTTGGAGAAGACAATCCGCACGCCCGCGCTCGAAAAGTCGGGCCGCTCGTCAGACAAGTTCCCCGCCGCATCAAACACGATCACCGGCTCGTACGAGCCCTGCGCATACGCTGCCACATCGGCCAAAAGCGCCTCGCGCGCACGGCCAAACGGATCATGCCCATACGGGTCACGCTCCAGATGCGCCACGTCGGCCAGCGCTCCCGCACCAGCATGCTCGTCAATGAGTCCCTGGTAGCGGGTGGTGCTATAGATGACGTTATAGCCGTCGACCACCAACAGCGGGAGCCGCGCCATGCGCTACTCCTCCGCCTCGGTCACACGACGCAGCCACTCGTAGCAAAGCACCGTCGTCGCCTGCGCCACGTTGAGCGACTCGATCACCCCGCGCTGCGGAAGCCGGCACTCAAAGTCGCACTTCTCGCGCACCAGGCGAGAGATGCCCTCGCCCTCGGACCCCATGACCAACGCAAGGCGCCCGCTCAGGGGCGCGTGCCAGACGTCCTGCTCCGCGTGCTCGGTTGCGGCGGCCACCCAGAACTCGGCCTTCTTCAGGTCTTCGAGCGCACGCGCCAGGTTGGGAACCCGCGCAATGGGCAGGTGCATGACCGCCCCCGCCGACGTCTTGTACGCGCCAACGCCCACACCCGCCGCGCGAGCGCCCGGGATGACAACGCCCGCCGCACCCACGACCTCGGCCGTGCGGATGATGGCGCCCAGGTTGCCCTGGTCGGTCACATGGTCAAGCACCACGACCAGCGCATCGCCCTCGCCCGAAGCGGCAATGACGTCGGCAAGCTCGGCATATTCAAATGGACGGGCACGAAGCACGATGCCCTGGTGGTTGCCGTTCTCAGACAGAGCATCCAACTTGCCCTTGGGCACGCGCTCTATGTCGACGCCCTCGGCCTCGAGCTGCTTGACGAGCGCCTCGAGCGCCGCGTCGCGCTCGGCAAGGTTCTGCACAAACGCGCACTTGATCGGCACTCCCGCAGCCAGCGCCTCGGCGACCGCACGACGCCCGATGATGGCATCGGCGCGCGATCCACCCGCATCGCGCCTTGGGCCTGCGTCGCGCCCGCCCTGGCACCGAGAGGGAGCACCTCCGTCACGAGATGCCCTCTTCTTCCCCGTGCCTCCGCCGGTGCCCTCGCGCTTTGCCCACGCGCGCTCCACACGGGCCGAGCCGCCACGATACGGTGCGATCTTCTCTTGGCGCTTGCCACTGCCGCCGCGAACGTCGCGACCGGGCCTCTGTGATTGGTTCTTTGCCACGTCTGACCTCTACTTATTTGACGCGAAGGCTACTTGGCGCGCAGGCGCGCCCCGGCGGCCGTGTCCTCGACCACCAGGCCGAGCGCCGTGATGCCGTCACGGATGGCGTCCGCCAGTGCCCAGTTCTTCTCGGCACGGGCAGCCTGACGTGCGGAAAGCAGCGCCTCGGCAGCCTCGTCGGCAGACGTGCCAGCATATCCTGCCTGCTCGCGGGCCAGGTCCACCAGCTCTGCCGGCAGCGTCTCTCCCTCGGCGGCGATGTTCACGCCCAGCACGCCTGTCAGCTCCTCGAGCATGTCGGCCGCACGCAGCGCAGGAGAGGTCGCCACGTCGTCGGCGGCGTTCGCAAGATAGGTGTTGGCAGCGGTGACCAGCGCAAACACGGCCGCGAGGCCACCGGCGGTGTTGAAGTCGTCGTCCATGGCGGCCACAAACTGCTCGTGCGCGGCGTCCACGGCACGGCCCAGCTCGCGGTCAAGCTCGGTCAGCTCGCCGTCCTGCGGGGCGTTGTCGGCCGCCCAGCGAAGGTTCTTGACGCAGGTCTGCAGGCGCTCGAGCGTGCCGACCATGCCCTCAAGGTGCGCAAACGTGAAGTCCAGCGGCGCACGGTAGTGCGTCTGCAGCATGAGCATGCGCACGGCGTCCGCCGGGTACTTGTCCAGGACCTCCTTGAGGGTATAGAAGTTGCCCAGGCTCTTGGACATCTTCTCGCCCTCAACGCGCAGCATGCCCGTATGCATCCACAGGTTGGCAAGCGGCTCGTGCCAGGCGCACATGGCCTGGGCGGTCTCGTTCTCGTGATGCGGGAAGATCAGGTCGGACCCGCCACCGTGGATGTCGATGGGCGTTCCCAGGTGACGGTGGATCATGGCACAGCACTCCGTGTGCCAGCCAGGACGTCCCTCTCCCCAGGGGCTGGGCCAGCTGGGCTCGCCGGGCTTGGCGGCCTTCCACAGGGCAAAGTCAAGCTGGTCACGCTTCTCGTCGTTCTCCTCGACACGCTCGCCCTGGCGCAGCTGGTCCACGTCGCGGCCCGAAAGCACGCCGTAGGCGTGGTCGGAGCGCACCGAGAAGTACACGTCGCCCGACGGCACGGGATAGGCGCTGCCGTTCTCGATGAGCAGGGAGATCATCTCCTGCATGGCCTCGATCTCGCGCGTGGCGCGCGGGCGAATGTCCGGGTCAAGGATGCCAAAGCGGTGCATCTGCTCGATGAAGGCGGCCGAATACTCCTCCGCGACCTCGGCGGCCGTGCGGCCCTCCTCGTTGGCGCGGTTGATGATCTTGTCGTCCACGTCGGTCAGGTTCTGCGCAAAGGTGACCTCATAGCCCTTGTACATGAGGTAGCGCCGGATCACGTCAAAGCTCAGGAACGTGCGCGCGTTGCCAATGTGAATCTGGTCGTACACCGTGGGGCCGCACACGTACATGCGGATCTTGCCCGGCTCGATGGTCTCGAGCTCCTGCTTGCGGTGGGTCTGGCTGTTATAGACGAGCATGGGTTCTCCTTTGGGAACTGTTCTTGGCGTACCGATGATAGCTTACTGGCACGCCATTAACATCGGCCATCTTCCAAGAGGGCCACCGCCCAAGCGGCAATGCCCTCCTCGCGGCCAACAAAGCCCAGACGCTCGGTGGTGGTTGCCTTCACGCCCACCTGCGCCACGTCCACACCCATGGCTGCGGCCAGGTTCTGGCGCATGGCCTGCCGGTGCGGCGCCATCTTGGGCGCCTGCGCGGCAATGGTGCAGTCAGCGTCCACGATGACGTAGCCGCGCTCGCGCGCCAGCGCGGCCACGTGCGACAGCAGCTTGAGCGAGTCCGCGCCCTCGTAGGCTGGGTCGGTGTCGGGGAAGAGCTGGCCAATGTCCTCCGCGCGCATAGCCCCCAGCAGGGCATCCATGAGCGCGTGGGCCAGCACGTCCGCGTCGGAATGGCCGTCAAGGCCACGCGCGTGCGGGATGTCGACGCCTCCCAAAATGAGCTTACGGCCCTCGGCAAAGGCGTGAACGTCGTATCCGTGTCCGATGTGCAGCATGGCCTCTCCCTACAGCCCGCAACCCTCGCTGCCCAGGCGCTGGCGCATGGACGCCTCCGCCACGGCAAGGTCTTCGGGCAGGGTCACCTTGATGTTGTCGCGCGGGGACTCCACGCAGCGCACGCGCCCGCCCAGCCGCTCTACCAGCGACGCGTCGTCGGTGCCCACGTGGCCGTCGCGCATGGCGGCACGGTGCGCCTCCATGATGGTCTGCACGCGGAAGCACTGCGGCGTCTGGGCACACCAGTAAAAGCTGCGGTCGGGCGTGGCCACACTGTCGCCAGCCTCAACCAGCTGGAGCGTGTCCAGGCAGCGAGCAGCGCAACTGGTCCCGTCAAGCTCGGCGGCCGGACGCAGCTC
>JAFUBJ010000499.1 GCA_017460265.1 Atopobiaceae bacterium
AACAAAAGGGGCTACCCCCAACGTCTCACTCTGTCCTATGCATGGATTGTATATCACGAACTACATCATAGGTAGTAGCTCATGGAACAACACCCAAGAGCACCAACCTCTTTAGACCTTCTCTTGCCGGCATAGATTTGCAGGTAGTCACGATGCGGCTGAAGCTACAGTGCTCGGTCCCTTACATCAGCACGTACTTGATAAAGATCAGCGAGCCTCCCAACACCACGTTTCCTGCCCGGTGTGCGGCAAGGCTTCCTACCACACACATGCTCACGATGCACGCGAACATGATCCAGCCTCGACGCAGATCGATATTCTTGTATCGAATATAGGTCCACGTGGTGATGGCGGATCCCAGGATGTCGGAGGCAAGCGCGACGGCCGTTGCCTGATAGGCGCCGACCTCACCGCCAAATGACGGGCAAAGTACGTAGAGAATGGGAACCATGACGGTTGCTGCCGAAAGGCCTGCAAGCCCTGTCCCGATGCCAGCGCCGAGCGCCGCCACGACATACCAGAAGAGCTCCACGGCAAATCCTTCCCTTGAACGACGTGCCCAGGGGCTATCCCCCTATTCCCAACGTCGTTGCTCGCTCTACGACTTCGTGGGGAACGATGATGTGATACTCGGCCAGCTCTTCTCCAGCAATCAACGAAAGTAGAGCATTAACTCCATGCGCGGCCATCTCGTCGGTATGGCGGTTGACCGTCGAAATGGCTGGGGTCGAGATGCGGGAATAGATGGAGTCGTCCATGCCAATAACGCGTACGTCATGACCCACGTTGACACCTCTTCGCTTCAAGGTGTTGACCACGCCTAGGGCAACGCGGTCGCCAAGAGCAACCACACCGTCAAAGGGGCGACCAGTATCGAGCAACCCGCCAACCAGCTCGGCTGCCTCGTCAATGCTTGCCTGTTTGTGGGGCCCTTCGAGCATGAGGTCCTCATCAAATGAGATGCCATGTCTTGCCAGGCATTGGCTGTAGCCCGCATAGAGGCTACGATCCTCGCTCTGGTATACCGTCGCGGAAACGCTGACAAGAGCGATGTTGCGACATCCATGTGAGACAAGGGTTTCGGTCATGTCGTTCGTGAGGCTCGTGAAGTCATTGCTCACGTGCGCCTCGCGTTTGGTGCCAAGAGATCCCGTGTGGTCGATATGAATAACGGGCAGGTCAAACGTTACATCGATGGGGGAGCGTGTTGCCCCACCAATGTAGACAATGCCGTCCACCTGCTTAGCCACAAGGTCGCGGACGTAATGAGACTCGCGCTCGGGGTCGCTTGCTGTGTTGCAGATATAGGAGGCGTAGCCAGCCGTGCGCAGGCGACCCTCCACTGCGAGCACGAGGTTGGAAAAGAAGTCGTTGCTCACGTCGGGGGTGAGCAGGGCGATGGTCTTGGTGCTGGACTCGCGCAGGCTCTTTGCCGCGAAGTTGGCCACATAGCCTTGCTCGTGCGCTATCGCAAGGATGCGCTCTTTGGTGGCCTTGGAGAACCCGCCTTTGTCGTTGAGCACGTTGGATACGGTTGCGGCGCTGACTCCTGCAAGCTTGGCGATGTCGTAGATAGAGACGGTCCGTTTGGGCATGGTCTTTCCTTTCGGGGACGGTATCTCAATTATGCGTGTCAACACAGGGGTCTGCCAGGTGGTTAACCGATTATGTAGAAATCGTGACACGTGACTTAACCGTTTTATTAACATTGTTAACCGATTAATATCTAGCTCAGTTAATAAAACGGTTAAGTCCTAAAGGAGGACCACATGGCCACCGCAACTACCAACAAGCTTCTGCTTCCCTCCATGATGTGCGCTGACTTCGGTAGCCTGCGCGACGAGGTAACAGCGCTCGAGGCCGCTGGTGCCGATGGCTTCCACCTTGACCTCATGGACGGCAACTACGTTCCCAACTACGGCATGGGTCTGCAGGACATTGCCTGGATCTGCAAGAACGCAACCGTTCCCTGCGATGTCCACATGATGGCCGTTGACCCCGGCCGCTACGTCAAGCTCTTTGCCGACATGGGTGCGCGCGTCATCTATGTGCACCCCGAGGCCGACACGCACGTCGCCCGCACCCTGGCGGCAGTCCGCGAGCTGGGCATTCATCCTGGCATTGCCATCAATCCCGGCACCAGCTTTGCCGCGGTCGAGACGATTCTCCCTCTGGTGGACTACGTCTTGGCCATGACGGTCAATCCGGGCTTTGCCGGTCAGAGGTGGCTCGACTTCGTCAACCCCAAGATTGGGCAGCTGGTTGCGGCAAGCCATGCAAACGGCAACAACTACGAGGTCGTCGTTGACGGCAACTGCAGCCCCGAACGCATCGCTCAGGCGTCTGCCATGGGCGTGAAGGGGTTTGTGCTCGGCACGGCCGGCCTCTTTGGTCATGGTGACTATCGCACGAGTATGGACGCGCTTCGCGCCCTGTAGTGATACGCTTTAGGACATGGATTCGACAGAAGGGAACCCAAGCATGGCATTCAAGAAGCTCGCAATCGGAAACGACCACGTGGCAGTCGACATGAAGAACGAAATCATGGCCTATCTGCAGGAGAAGGGCTACGAGGTCATCAACGTGGGCATCGACAGCCCTGATCGCTTCAACTATCCCGTGAGCGGCTACAAGGTTGCCAAGATGGTTGCCTCTGGTGAGGTGGACGGCGGCATCCTCATCTGCGGCACCGGCGTGGGCATCAGCCTCTCTGCCAACAAGGTCCAGGGTATTCGTTGCGTCACCTGCTCCGAGCCTTACTCAGCGCGCCTCAGCCGCCAGCACAACAACACCAACATCGTGGCCTTTGGCGCTCGTGTCATTGGCATCGAGACGGCCAAGGACATTGTTGACGCCTGGCTGGGTGCAGAGTTCGAGGGTGGCCGTCATCAGGTGCGCGTCGACATGATCAAAGAGATTGAGGAGACCCAGCATCTTGCTGCGGCCGAGGAGTAACCTCTAGACCGAAAGCCATATTTGGCCTTTCTTTCCAAGTGCCGTCTGGTTGTGCGCCAGGCGGCACTCTTCCTTGTCGGCTCCTTCCCCCCCATGGTTATGTGGGAGTAGTGAAATCGAATTCACATGGCTCCCAAGGCTTCGGATTTGTCCGAATCTAGAGGCAACAAGGGTTTAAGACGCAACGAGTCGCGGACGGCTCGTGTCGAGGGGTTGCCATGATCGAGGATTATCGCAAAGCGTGCAAGCGCGGAAGACGGCAGGTCAGCACGGCACTGTCGTCAGGACAGTACCCGTATCTGCCTGCTCTCGACGACGTGCTGGGGGAGAGTCGCGGTGCAGGCGAGATTCCGGTTGGCATACGCGAGATCCCCATGGAGCTGGTGGTTGGCACCAAGACGCGCGGGAGGTCGAACCTGTTCTCGTGCGGCTTTTTGCCCATTGCGGACGAAGACACGGAATTTGCCGCCAAGTGGAGCAGGCTCTACGACTACCAGATGTCCGAGGGCATCAGCGACCCGGTGATTGTGTACGAGTACCTGCAGCGCTTTTACGTGCAGGAGGGCAACAAGCGGGTCTCGGTGCTCAGGTCGCTCGACGCGCCAACCGTCATGGCGAGCGTCACGCGCGTCATGCCGGCCCCTTCGGACGACATCGACGTGAGGTGCTATCACGAGTTTGTGCACCTGTACCGCGTGGCTCCGGTCTATGGGCTTCGCTTCTCGCAGGAAGGTTCGTGCGAGAAGCTCGCGAAGCTGCTGGGACAGAACCTCGAAGAGCCGTGGCCAGACGATACGGTGCGTAGGCTGAGGACAACGCTGTATCAGTTTGCACGTTCGTATCGTGCCCGGGGCGGTCAGATGCTTTCGCAGACGCTGGCCGACTCTTTCCTGCTGTACGTGAAAGCTTACGCGAATGCAGAACCGCTCAGCGTGTCTGACAGGCAGATGGACGAGCGCGTGGCACGCCTCTGGGGCGAGTTTGTGGTGGCCTCGCAGGAGGAGTCGATCGCCTATATCGAAAGCCCCGGCGAGCGCAAGAGCGGGGTCATCCCCACCATCAAGGGCATATCGCGCGGGTTGCACCAGACTAAGCCACTGAACTTGGCGTTTGTCTATGATCGTGATCCCGCCGTCTCTGGTTGGACGGCCCTGCACGAGAAGGGTCGCCTCAATCTGCAGCGGCGGTTGGGAGACAAGGTCACAACCACCTCATATTGCAGGTGTTCGTCGGACGATGCCTTTGACCAGGCGGTTGCAACGGCCCTTGCCGAGGGGGCGGACGTCGTGGTGACGGCGTCTCCGCGTCAGATGGATCAGACGCATCGCGCGGCAGTCGCGCATCCAGACAAGGCGTTCATCAACTGCTCCATCAACCTCTCTTCCAGTGCCGTGCGCACCTTCTACGCGCGCATGTATGAGGTCAAGTTCCTCATGGGAGCGCTTGCGGCCGGCATGGCCGAGAACCATCGCGTGGGCTATCTTGCCACCTCGCCCATCTTTGGAAGCATCGCCGAGGTCAACGCATTTGCCATCGGCGCCTCGATGGTGGACCCGTATGCCACGGTCTACCTCAAGTGGGCATCGGCAGAGGGTAGCGACTGGCGCGGCGAGCTTGTCGCAGAAGACGTTCGCGTGCTTGCGGGCAGAGACTATCCCAACCCGCAGGACCCGTCTGAGCCGTATGGCCTTTCGTGTCTGCACCATACGGGACCGTCAGAGCTTGTTGCCGTGCCCGTTTGGGATTGGGGTCGCTATTACGAGCTCATGGTTCGCTCCATCCAAGACGACCGGTGGCGTAAGGAGGGCAGCGCCCACCGCGATCAGGCACTCAACTACTGGTGGGGCATGTCTGCTGATGTCGTGCGCCTTGAACTAGGGGAGGGCTTGGCCAATGGTCCCAAGCGTCTGGTTCAGACGTTGCGCCAGGCGTTGCTCGAGGGACGGCTGCATCCCTTTGAGGGCATGCTCGTGGCCCAAAAGGGCGTGGTGGTGCGCGAGGAAGGATCGCCACGTCTGACCAACGAGGAGATTGCCTCGATGCGCTGGCTCAACGAAAACGTGGTGGGCCGACTGCCCAAGAGCTGGGAGCTTTCGCAGAAGGTGGCAAGCGATGTGGCAACCTCTGGTGTCATCTCTGCCGAGACCGACGCGCAAGAGGACTAGGGGCGGACATGCGCATCCTTGCCGTGGCAGACATTGAGGATGACGTGCTTCTGTCCCAGCTCTCAAACCGGTCGCTGGGCTTTTTTGACCTGGTGGTGTCATGCGGCGACCTTGGCCCCAGCTACCTTGACTATGTGGCGACGGTTGCCAATGCGCCGCTGGCCTACGTGCGTGGCAACCACGACATGGGGTATGAGGATAGCTTTGCCATGGGAGGCACTAACCTCGATGGCCGTATTGAGGCGTTTTGCGGTTTGCGCTTTGCGGGTCTCGAGGGCTCTGTTGACTACCGAGTGGGAATAGTGGGATACAGTCAGGCGGAGATGCGGCGCAAGGTGGTGTCGCTGGGACTGAGGGGGTATTTGACGGGAGGCATCGACGTGCTGGTGACGCACGCTCCCGCACGAGGGTTTGGAGACCTGCCCGATGAGCCTCATCAGGGCTTCGATGCCTTCAATGGGCTGTTGAACTGGGTCCATCCGCATCTCATGCTGCATGGCCATGTGCACCTTGACTACGCGATGGTCGATCGCGAGCGCATGCACCCGAGCGGCACGAGAATCGTCAACGTCTGCGGATGGCAGGTGCTGGAGCTTTAGGCTCAGATGGCGCGCTTGCTACAATGAAACATGTTTGATGAGTTGTCGACGACGCGTGCGGAGGCCTTCAGATGCGGCGGATTTCCCTCAATGACGACTGGTACGTCTATCCTCGTGATGATGCGTTTTCACTGGTTACAGCCATTCCCGAAGATGCGGTGCACGCGAGCGTGCCCTACGACGCGCTCCTTGCGGAGGGTCAGACACCCAAGAGCGTGAATGGCGGTCGCACTAGCCACTTTGACGGTCAGGTGTACTACTTCCAGCGTGAGCTTGTGTTGGACGAGGCGTGGCGCAACAAGTGCTTGCTGCTGAAGTTTGAGGCAATCTTCTCCAAGTCCTTTGTGTATGTGAACGGATCTCAAGTGGGGATGGGCGACTTTGGTTACGCAAGCCTCACCTGCGACATCACGAGCTACGTGCGCTGGGACGCACCCAACACGATCTTGGTCGTCTGCAAGACGGACCTGCTCAGCTCGCGCTGGTATGCAGGCTGCGGCATTGTGCGGCCAGTCTGGTTGATGCTTGGCCCGCAGGTTCATGTCGAGCCAGACAGCATCTGGCTGACCACGCAGGAGCTGACATCTACGGGGGCGTGGTGCCCGAACTCGCCTCGCGCGACCATATCCGGCGCGTGGTGCCGCTGACCCGCCAGGTGCTGCAGGAGGCGGGCCTGGAAATGTCGGACATCGGCGCGGTGGCCTACACCGCCGGCCCCGGCCTTGCCGGCGCGCTGCTGGTGGGCGCCAGCGTGGCGCAGTCGTTCGCCTGGTCGCGCCGCCTGCCCGCCATCGCCATTCATCACCTGGAAGGCCACCTGCTGTCGCCGATGCTGGCCGATCCCCGGCCCGACTTTCCGTTCGTGGCGCTGCTGGTGTCCGGCGGCCACACGCAATTGATGCGGGTGGACGGGGTGGGGCGCTACGAATTGCTGGGCGAAACCCTGGACGACGCCGCCGGCGAAGCCTTCGACAAGTCCGCCAAGCTGATGGGGCTGGGCTACCCGGGCGGCCCCGCGCTGGCGCGGCTGGCGGAGCAGGGCGATGCCGCGCGTTTCGACCTGCCGCGTCCCATGCTGCACAGCGGCGATCTGGATTTCAGCTTCAGCGGCCTGAAGACCGCCGTACTGACCCGGGTCAAGGCCGCCGAGCAGGACGGCGGGCTGGACGACCAGACCCGTGCCGACCTGGCCGCGGCGACCCAGGCCGCGATCGTCGAGGTGCTGGCCGCCAAGTCGATCCGCGCGCTCAAGCAGACCGGCCTGCGCCGGCGGGTGGTGGCCGGCGGGGTGGGGGCCAACCAGTTGCTGCGCGCCAGGCTGGCCGCCGCGCTCAAGCCCTTGAAGGCCCAGGCTTATTTTCCGCCGCTGTCGTTGTGCACCGACAACGGCGCCATGATCGCCTTCGCCGCGGCCGAGCGGGTCAAGGCGGGGCTGGTGACGCTGGACCCGGACGCGCACGGCTTCACCGTGCGGCCGCGCTGGGATCTGGCCGATATCGCCTGACCGGGACGGGCAATGAAAAAGGGGGCCGAGGCCCCCTTTTTCATTCCGCGCGCGGCGCCCGCGCCGGCCCGCGGATCACTTCTTCTTGCCGCCGCCGATGCGGCTTTCGGTGCCTTGCACCAGGCGCGCGATGTTGGCGCGGTGGCGGTAGAACAGCAGCACGCCAATGATG
>JAFUBJ010000500.1 GCA_017460265.1 Atopobiaceae bacterium
GGAAAATGGTGGCCACCGCAACGCGGTGGCCGTTTTTGATAGAATCGATTCAGGTGAATCGATTCTTGGAGCGGTGTGGTATGGACAACGCTGAAGTAACCATCAAGCAGGTCGCGGACGAATGTGGCGTCTCTAAGTCAACGGCGGTGCGCAAGTTCAAGGAGCTGAACCTTCCGGTTATCACGAGGGGCGGGAAAGGGACCGTTTATCTTGGTCCGGAGTCGGCCTCTGCGCTGGCCCATGCGCTTGTGAAGGGACGTGCTCCCGAGGTATCTGCTGAGCGCGCATCTGAGATCATCGACATCGCTGACACGATTTCGACCGAAGCAAATGCCATTCCTGATGCGACTGATGCTGTCATCGATTCTGTTGCTCGCGATGCGATACTTGAGATGTATCGTGACCAGATTAGGTCACTCTCGCGTACCAACGATCTGTTCCGTGACCAGATCAATCAACTCAACAATGTCATTGAGGCAATGCGTTCTCAGAATGAGGCCACCATCGCGCTTCTGACCGACCAGATCGACCGTCTGAATGAACAGGTCGCTTCGATTCAAAAGGAGAAAGACCACCTGCGCGACGAGCTCTCCATGAGTCGCGCCCTCGAGGGGTTCCACTTCCCGTGGCAGCGTGACCGAATCATGTCGCACTACCTGCTTCCAGCTTCAAAGCATATGGCTACCGATGAACCGAGCTACGAGGAGCCATAAAGAATCGACTGCCATAAAGAATCGACTGAAGCGATGATTTGCTGACGCAATCAGCGCCTTACTCAGAGAAGTCGGAAGGGGAGAGTGACTCGACAAAGTCGTGGAATCGCTCCAGCTCCTGCTGTTTCTCGGTTCGTTCCACTCCTTTGAAGTCCGGAAGCGTGGCAGCGTTAAGGACTTGTTCGTCAACAAGAATCGGTGCCCCAAAACGTACGGCAAGGGCAATCGCATCAGAGGGTCTGCAATCAATCTCAAGCGCCTCGCCTGACTCGGTCTTGAGGAAGAGCTGAGCATAGAACGTCGTGCCATGAACGTCTACGATCGCGACTGCATCAAGGTGAGCGTTGAGTGACTCGATGACCGACTTGAAGAGGTCATGGGTCATGGGACGCTCGCGTGGCGAACCCTCGATTCCCATAGAGATCGCAGTGGCCTCAACGGTGCCAATGCGAATGGGAAGCTGAATGGGGTCGGACCCATCCGTTGGATGCGTCGTGAGGACAATGAGGGAGGGAACAACGCCCCCACCCACGGCAATGGTGTGTATGTCCATATGGACGAGCGACATGCAGTACCTTCCATCAAGAGATGTTCGTGGGGTAATGGTACCCATCTGAGTCCTTCTTGCAAGTACGGATACCGAATTGTCACGTGGTGTCATAATGTCAAGTTGGACCACATGAGAAAGGATCGATTCATGGCACATCGTAAGCAGGGAGTCTCTCGTGAGCTGGACGAGCTGTCGAGCACCCTCGTTGGCGACGCCCTTGACCTCCTGGCTGAAGGAAGCGACGTGAACACACTGCTTGTCGTGCAGGATGCGAAGGGGTCTATTGCGAGTTTCGAGTTTGCCGACGATGATCCTGATGCGTTACTCGAGGCGGCGCATGACCGCGTCAAAGAGTTGGTAAAGAAACACGGTGATTCGGTCGAGGGAATCGGTGAACCGATTCGATATGCATTGGTCTATGAGGGTATGGTGGCTGCGAACAGTGAGGCATATCAGGATGCCCTTATGCTTGAGTTTGGAGAAAAGGGCTGGTACGCATACTCAGCCTATTCGCTCTACGAGGGCAAAGGAGCGGGGGATGGCTTTGCGTGGACCGATCCCGCTCCAGCTGGCGAGATTGAACCACTGATTTAAGCTTGGTTTGATTGACAGGTTGTGGTTCGTCACGTCAAACGATGCGCCGAACCGGACCAAACGAGGGTCAGAATGGTCTGATTGGGCGCAATGAGTGCCCATTCGGGATCCCTGGGAGGGGCACGTAAAAAAAGACGCCCCTGCTGGAGCGTCTTGAAACATGTGGTGGAGATGATGGGGTTCGAACCCACGACCTCAGGCTTGCAAAGCCCGCGCTCTCCCAGCTGAGCTACATCCCCGGATGCAACGTGCGGCAAAGCCGCTCCACTCATTCTTATAATAACCGCCCCAGCGGCGACTCGGCTACACTGGGGCGGCTATTCGCGAAGGGTGGTGGGCCTGACAAGGCTCGAACTTGTGACCTCCCGGTTATCAGCCGGACGCTCTGACCAACTGAGCTACAGGCCCAACGCGAGAATCAATAATACATGCCGAATCCGCGTAGGTCAACAACTTTTTTTCGCGATTTGCTGACGACGTGCTACAGTGTGCAAGGACTTTTTGCCTAAAAGACTGTTTACGAGCATATTTGCAGGAGATAGCACATGCGCCAGGAGAACATCAGAAACATTGCAATCATCGCTCACGTTGACCATGGCAAGACGACGCTTGTTGACAAGCTGCTTCGCGCCTCCGGCGCCTTTCGCGAGAATCAGCAGGTAGAGGAGCGCGTTCTTGACTCAAACGATCAGGAGCGCGAACGCGGAATCACCATTCTGGCCAAACACATCTCCATTTCGTACCAAGGCGTCAAGATCAATGTCATCGACACGCCGGGTCACGCTGACTTTGGAGGAGAGGTAGAGCGCGTGCTGCGCATGGCCGACGGCGCGCTCCTCCTGGTGGACGCGGCAGAAGGCCCCATGCCCCAGACGCGTTTCGTGCTGAAGCACGCTATTGCTGCTCAGCTCAAGATCATGGTCGTCATCAACAAGATCGACCGCGACGGCGCGAACCCGGAGTCTGCCCTCAACGCGTCCCTTGACCTCATGATGGACCTCGGCGCAACCGACGAGCAGCTTGAGTTTGCCATGGAGCACGTGGTCTATGCCTCTGCGGTCCAGGGCTTCGCGCGCCTTGACCCCGATGACGATGGCGAGGACATGCTGCCGCTCCTCGACATGATCGTCTCCGACCTGCCCGCTCCCGATGTCGACGCCGAGGGGACCTTGGCCATGCAGTGCATGACCGTCGACCACTCGAGCTACGTGGGCCGCATCGGCATTGGCCGCGTGTTCTCTGGCACTATCCACCAGGGCGAGAAGATCTTGGTCGTCAAGAACGACGGCACGCACGTCCCGGGCGTGGTCAAGCAGCTCTTCACCTTTGACTATCTGGGACGTAAGGAGTGCAGCGAGGTCCAGGCTGGTGACATCGCTGCGGTGGTGGGCATCGACGGGACCGACATCGGCGACGTCTACACCGATCCCAACGATCCTGTAGAGCTTGAGCCGATCGAGATTGATCCGCCGACGCTCGCCGTTGTGTTTGAGGCTTCTACCAGCCCGCTTGTGGGCCGCGATGGCGACATCGTGGGAGGGCGTCAGCTCAAGGAGCGCCTCGATCAGGAGCGCGAGAACAACGTGACCATGCGCATCGAGGAGCTTGAGGACAAGACGGGCGTCGAGGTCGCTGGCCGCGGCATCCTGCACCT
Organism: Atopobiaceae bacterium; assembly: GCA_017460265.1. Lineage (GTDB taxonomy): Bacteria > Actinomycetota > Coriobacteriia > Coriobacteriales > Atopobiaceae > UBA1367. Next base: position 3,512 of record JAFUBJ010000500.1, read on the forward strand.
TTCGGTCCTCATGGAGCAGATGCGCCGCGAGGGCTTCGAGTTCCAAGTCGGTCGTCCGCGCGTGCTCTTCAAGAAGGGTCCCGACGGCACGATGCTCGAGCCCATTGAGCAGGCGGTTGTCGAGTGCCCCAATGACTACTCCGGCAAGGTCATCGAGGTCTTTGGCAATGCGGGCGGCACCATGAGCGACATGTCCGCCGGCGTTACGCAGACGCACCTCGAGTTTAAGATCCCCACGCGTGGCATCATGGGTCTCAAGAACCGCATTCTCAACGTCACGCACGGAGAGTCGGTCTTCTACCACACGTTCCTTGAGTATGGTCCGTTTGCCGGCGAGATTGGTGGCCGCCAGAACTGTGCCATTAACAGCCCGGCCACCGAGAAGGCCGTGGCCTACGCGCTCGGCACGCTGCAGGAGAGGGGCACGCTGTTTGTCGGCCCCGGCGACGAGTGCTACGAGGGCATGCTCGTGGGCGAGCGTCCGCAGCCGGGCGACATGGTGGTCAACGTGGCCAAGACCAAGAACCTGGGCAACCAGCGTTCGTCGACGGCCGACATCGCGGTCCAGCTGACGCCTCCGCGCACCTTCACGCTGGAGGAGGCGCTTGAGTACATCATGGATGACGAGCTGGTCGAGGTGACCCCCAAGAACATCCGCATGCGCAAGCGCCTGCTTACCGAGACCGAGCGCCGCAAGTGGAATGTCCGCCACGGACTGGTGAACAAATAGGAGATGCGCCTGCAGCTTTGTTGGGAAGGGGTGCCCTCTCGTTTCCAAGGAACGAGAGGGCACCATTCGTTTCTTGCGATGTCGTTCCGCTCGCTTAGAGGAATGCGCCCAATGGGACGATTGATGCCCCTGAAACGTCCCATTGGGCGGACGCATCAGCTCCGCTCGGGACGTGCCGCGGGCACGTCC
>JAFUBJ010000045.1 GCA_017460265.1 Atopobiaceae bacterium
CGATGCCTACCTCCTTGCTGGGTCCATGGTGTTGCAGCGCTATCGCCGCAGGCCTGTTGACGTCTCCATCATTGGCAAGGTCACCACGGCGCTTCTCATGGTGGGCTTCTGCTTTCTTCTGCTCGACGCACCCAGGATCCAAGGCCTGGGGCTCGTGGACGTGCCCTGGCTCCCCGTCTTGAACAGCGAGCCAGGCGCTGTGGGCATCCTCTTTGTCTACCTTGGCGTCATCTGCTCCACGCTCACTGCCATCCTCTACACCCTTGAGGGGGTCTCCGTCGTCAGGACGGCACGGGAGGCTTCATGAACAAACACACCACCTTTGGATGGGGCAAGCCGCTGATTGCTCTTGCCATTCAAGCAAGCCTCGTCCTTAGTCCCCACACATCCCTCGCCCTGGACGACCCTCAGCTTTCCGAGGCCTACGCTGCCATCGTCTGCGACCAGACCGGCTCCGTTCTCTGGAGCCAAAACGCCCAGGCCGAGCTTCCCATGGCATCCGTCACCAAGGTCATGACCGCCATGGTCGCGCTTGACTCAGGCGTGAGCCTCGACAAGGTCTGCACCATCACCGAGGAGGAGCTGTACTGGAACTCCCAGGAGGTCGGCTACAAGGCGACCGACACGCCGACGCTGCTCGAGCTCTTTCAGTCGATGCTCATCTATTCGGGCAATGACGCGGCGCTCAACGTGGCGATCAATGTCAGCGGAGACGAGCAGACCTTCGTTGGCCTCATGAACGAGAAGGCAGCCGAACTCGGCATGGTGCACACCCATTTTGCGAACCCCCACGGGCTCGAGGCCGAAGGACACTACTCCTCGGCAGAGGACCTGGTCATCATGGGTCGCTACGCCCTGGAGCACTACCCCCTAATTGCGCAGACCGTCTGCATGCGCTCGATAGATGTCGTTGCAGGAGGGGAGCTTCAGCACCTTGAGTCCACCGACGACCTCATGGAGACCTACGAGGGCCTTCTTGGCAGCAAGACCGGTGCGGTAGAGTCTGGCAAGACGTTTCTTGGCGCTTCCAAGCGAGGGAACGTCGCCCTGTATACGGCCGTCTTGGGGTGTGAAACCAGCGAGGGCCGCTTTGCCGACACGGCAACGCTCATGGACTGGGCCTATGACTCCTACGACCGCAAGACCTTTGGTGCCGCGGGGTGGCTAGTCCGCGTGAGCCCCTATGCGCTTGGCTTCAACGCACGTTGCACCGTGACCCTCCCCGAAGACCCCACCGCCGTAACATGGCCCGAGGGCCAGATCAGCTATCGACGGGTCTCGTGTGCGCCCGACCTGCTCGTCGAGCCGGGAGATGCGGTTACATCGACCTCATGGAGGCAGACCGGACGCTTCGCGGGGGCCAGCAACGTGCGCGTGGACGGGACGCTCTCGTCTCCGCCAAGCATCAACGTCTTTGCGCTTCCTCTCTTTACCGAGAACCCGGAGGTCTAGGCTCATGGACGACGAGCTCATACGTACCATCCTTCACGACGAGCATCTTCTCCTTGGTGCCGTGATGGGGGAGGGAGCTTGCGGAAGGTCGGTGCCCCTGAGCTATCCAGCCGCCTCCTCAGCAGATCCCCATGCCCAAGAGGCCATGCTGTGCGACCTATCTGGCCATGGGTCGATGCTGATGAGCGGCGCATCAGCGCCCTCATTTGTGGCCGCTGCCTTTGCGGGCAAACTCCTTGCCGTGGGAGAAGTCGCCTACGAGGCCGTCCTTACGGGCGACGGCGCCCTGGTGGCCATCGTCCTCCTTGCTCGTACAGGAGATGCCGAATATGCCTGTTGGGACCTTTCCGGCAGGGGAGACGCGCTTCACGCATGGCTAGGCTTCCTTTCTGCCATCGAGGAGAAGGGCGTGCGGGCCTTTCCCGATCTGTCGATAGAAGACGCCTCGGAGGCCTTGGTGCCGCTGCTCCTTAGGGGTGACGGCGCGACTGCGGTCCTTGCGGACTACTTGGCAGACCAGGAGCCTCCCGTGCCCGGCACCATCGCAAACCTCAACCTTGACGCCATCGGCTGCCTCGTTGCCACCCTTCCAACACGAGGCGAGCGCGGCTACCTCGTTTTGGTTCCCCCGCGCTACGCGCGCGTCCTTTGGAGGAGCTTCCTTTCGTTTGCCTCGGTTGTCCCCGTTGGGCATCACGAGCTCTTGGCGACGTTTGCGGCGCTCTTTCCCCAGCTGGAAGATGCATTTGTCAAGACAGACCGCGTGGTAGCCACAAGGGGCGCGTTGCTTGGGTCGGGCCTTGCCCGCCCCGACATGACGTTTGTGGGAGCCCGTGGCCTGACCTAAAGTCCCTTTGACGCTGAGCCCTTGAGGGCTATCCTGTAGATGGCCCATCTTTCGCACCAGATCGGACTTCCCATGAAATATGCCATCAATGCGCCAACCGTACCCGATGCCATCGGCCCCTATTCGCAGGGAACGACCGCAGGCAGGCTGGTCTTTGCCTCCGGTCAGCTGCCCGTCAAGCTCGAAAACCCCTACGAGCTTGTCGAAGGCGGCGTAAGGGAACAGGCGGAGCGAGTCATCGACATCGTCGAGGCCATTCTTGCCGAGGTGGACTGCACCTTGAACGACGTTGCGCAGACCACCATCTACCTCACCGATCTTGATGACCTCGATGTGGTCAACGACGTCTATTGGCGACACTTCGAGATGCCCGCGCCCGCGCGCACCGTCGTGGAGGTCTCTCGCATTCCCATGGGAGCCCTTATCGAGATGGACTGTGTCGCATGCCGATGAGCCGCCCAAAGACGTCCGGCAAGGCATGACTTCAATATTTGTCGTTTAAGCATCTAAACCTCATGTTCAGCATGAGCCTTAAGCGGTATCATGTCTTGGTACTGTTCAAGAGGGGAGCCTTGAATGCAGCCTTCAAAGAAGACCTTTGGCACGACGGAAATCTTCCGCATGCCCTCAACCGAATCAACCTCACCGGACCTTTCCAGTGCCGCAAAGCCTGCCAATCCGACGCTTGCCATCGTCAAAGGGCCTCACACGGGCCAGGTGTTCGAGCTTACGGACGGCGTCTTCACGCTTGGTCGCGACCCTTCCAACGCCGTCTTCCTCAACGACATGACGGTCTCTCGTCGTCACGCGCGCATCGACCTGTCGGGCATTACCTCCGGATACGCCACCGTCGAAGACCTCGGATCCCTTAACGGGACGTGGGTCGATGGCGCCATCGTCAACCGCGCCATGCTCAAGGATGGATCGACCATCCAGATCGGCACGTTCCGCATGGTGTTTCATACCAACCGCAAGTCGAGCCGCATCGAGACCGGCGCATAAGACAGCATGGCCGACGCTGGTTACCTCACCATAGGCAAGGTCGTCAAGCGGATGCAAGAGCGCTATCCAGACCTTTCCGTTTCCAAGGTCCGCTTCCTTGAGGACGAGGGGTTGCTTGCGCCTTCCAGGACCCCTGGCGGGTCTCGGCTGTATTCGCAAAACGACATCAAGCGGCTCGAGAAGATCCTCTACCTCCAGAAGCACCGCTTCATGCCGCTCTCCGTAATAAAGGAGGAGCTTGACCGAGAGGAAAACACGGGCTCTTCCACGGTTTCCTCGGCTGCCGCCGTTGCCTTTGCAAACGAGACCGACGACGAGGAGACCATCGGCAAACTCCATCCCATCGACCGCATCCCCGACCTTCTTGGCGTCTCCATCACCTTCGTGAAGCAGCTCGCCGAGGCAGGGATCATCTCATTGCAGCGCTCGCCCCATGGCCGCGACCTCGTTGACGGCAAGGACTTTGCCCTAATTCGCACCTGTGACGGCCTTCGTCACTTTGGCATAGGGGCCAAGAACCTCAGGCAGTACGTCACGGCGGCAAACCGTGAGAGCGCCATGTTCGAGCAGGCGCTCATGGTGTACGCCCGTACCGGCGCCGGAGACGTCGAGCGCACCGAGGAGACCCGCCAGCAGTTTGACGCCGCCTTCACCGAGATGCTCCTGCTCACCAACCAGGTTCGCAACGCCCTTATCACGCGTCAGATAAAGCAGTCGTTCAAGGGTTTGGCAGACTAGCCTTCCCGTAATGCACACCACCAGGAAAGGAACGATCGTGTCTAGC
>JAFUBJ010000501.1 GCA_017460265.1 Atopobiaceae bacterium
CCGCCAGACGGACCACCGGTCTGGGCAGCCTTGAACTTCGTGCCGTTGGGGATGCCGCCGCCGATCTCGTAGATAATGTGCTCGAGCGTGGTGCCCATGGGGATCTCGACCAGGCCGGTGTGGTTGATCTTGCCGCCCAGGGCGAAGACCTTGGTGCCCTTGGAGCGCTCGGTGCCCATGGAGGCAAACCAGTCAGCGCCGCGCGGGATCATCTGCGGACTGGTGGCGAAGGTCTCGACGTTGTGCGCGTCCGTGGGCTTGGCGAAGAGGCCCGTGACGGCCGGGAACGGCGGACGCGGACGAGGCTCGCCGCGGTTGCCCTCGATGGAGGTCATCAGAGCCGTCTCCTCGCCGCACACGAAGGCGCCGGCGCCCAGACGGATGTCGATGTCGAAGTCGAAGCCGGAGTCGAAGATGTTCTCGCCGAGCAGGCCGTACTCACGGGCCTGCGCGATGGCGATGGACAGACGCTTAACGGCGATGGGGTACTCAGCGCGCACGTAGACGTAGCCCTTGTTGCAGCCGCAGGCATAACCGCAGATGGTCATGGCCTCGATGATGCAGTGGGGGTCGCCCTCGAGCACGGAGCGGTCCATGAACGCGCCGGGGTCGCCCTCGTCGGCGTTGCAGACCACGTACTTGATGTCAGCCTTGTTGGGGGCGCAGAGGCTCCACTTGCGGCCGGTGGGGAATCCGCCGCCGCCACGGCCACGCAGGCCGGAGTCGCTGACGACCTTGATGACCTCTTCGGGGGTCATCTCGGTGAGGACCTTGCCCAGTGCCGCATAGCCGTCCATCGCGATGTACTCGTCGATGTCCTCCGGGTTGATGACGCCGCAGTTACGCAGCACCACGCGGTTCTGGGTCTTGTAGAACGTCGTGTCAGACAGGGCGATGTTGCCGAACTCGTCGGCCTCGGCCTTGCCATGATCATCGTAGACGAGGCGCTCGACGCGACGACCCTTGAGCAGGTGCTCGCTGACGATCTCTTCCACGTCATCGGGGGTCACGCGGCTGTAGAACGTGCCGTCGGGGTACACGATGACGACGGGTCCAAGCTCGCACAGGCCAAAGCAGACGGTGCGGACGAGCTTGATCTCGTCCTGAAGATCGTTCTTGGCGATCTCGGCCTCAAACCTATCCTGAATTTGCTGGCTTCCCGAAGACGTACAACCGGTACCGCCACAGATAAGGACTTGTGAACGAATCACAATAAACCTCCCTAATTAGACCGCAACAGCACCAAGGGTGTACTCAGAAACGACCTGGCCACCCTTGAGATGCTTCTCGATGACCTCCTGGGCCTTCTCGGGATTCATCTTCACGTAGGTGACCTTCTCCTTGCCGGGCTCGAAGACCTCGACGACGGGCTCGTACTGGCAGATGCCAATGCAGCCGGTCTGCGTCACGGTGACCTTGCCCTCGAGGCCCTCCTTGTTGACGCCCTCGACGAAGGCGTTCAGGACGGGACGGGCGCCGGCGGCGATACCACAGGTGGCCATGCCGACCACCACGCGGGCGCCTTCCATACCGTCACGCAGGACCACCCGGTCCTTCATCTTGTTCTTGATTGCCTGCAGTTCTGCAAGTGACTTCATACTCATTCCTCTCCACTCATACCGGCATCTGCAGACAGTGCTTCATACTGTTCTTGCAGATTTCCCCCAATCCATTCCATAACATCATAGCTGTTCAGGGGCACATCCTCTAGCACCTCTCGGAGCTCCCTCGTGTCGAGCTCCACAGTGCCGCCATCGGTTTGATGGCGGAAGAGGAAGTCTGTGTCGGGATGGCCCTGAATCAACGTCAAAATTGAGGCACTCACGTCACCAAGCGGCGTGAAGTCAATGTGGTTGGTGTTAAACGTTGCCGTCACGTGCGTCCCGTGCTCCACGGGATTGGCCTCCTGCGTGACGGACTCGATGGCGAGGCTGCCACCCGTCTGCTCGCACGCAAGCTTGAGCAGCGGAATGCCCATCCCCACCTTGCGCGTGGTGCGCGTTGTGTAGAAGGGGTCGACCACGGAGCGCACGATGTCCTCGCTCATGCCGCAGCCGTCGTCCACGATTTCGAGCGTAAGCACGCCATCGTGCTCCGTAAGCAGAATCTGCGTCAGCGACGCTCCCGCCTTTACGGAGTTCTCGGCCACGTCGAGGATGTTCAGTGAAAGCTCTTTCATCTTGGCCCCACCACTAGCTAGCTCTTAGGTCGTCAAACACATACTTGCGAATCTGCTCTTCGCCACGGATGGCATCGTCGATCTCGAAGAAGTCGTTGTCCGTGCCGTCCCTGAGCTGATCCAGGTAATGGGCGTCGGAGCTAAACAGCAGCCGGATGCCCTCAAGGTGATAGTCGCGTACGTAGGACTCCCTGTTTTCCTTGTCGTGCAGCTCTGCCAAATGAAAGCCCACGTAATGCGGGAAGTCGCCCAGAATCTCGATGGCCCCGTTTGCCGGCCGGTCGATGTGCGCCGGGTAGCAGATGCCGCGGTGCTGCGCCACCAGCTCTGGTGTCTCGTCCAGCGAGATGGTGGTCGCGTTGATGAGCAGGTCTTCCTCGTGACCCACCACGTTGTCGTCCTCGTCAAGAATCAGCTGCTCGCCAAAGATGTCCTCACGGTTCTTGACGCGCACGCGCCGCTCGTCGACCTCGTCGTTGAACGCAAGCGCCTCCTCGAGGGTCTCGAACAGGCACACGGCGTGGATGTCCTCCGAGGTGGTCAGCTCCATGCCCGCGATGGGCACGATGCCGTACCTGCGTGCCGCCGCAAAGAAGGCTGGGCAGTTCCTCGACGTGTTGTGGTCGGTGAGCGCCATGATCCGCACCCCGTTGAGAAACGCCATGCCCGCCAGGTTGTTGGGCGTGTTGTCGGCGTCCCCGCACGGGGAGAGGCAGGAGTGCACGTGGAAGTCGTAGTAGTACTTGCTCATGGCAGGCGTCGCTTTACGCGAGTAGTTCCGCTAGCTTGATCGCGGTCTCGTAGATGGGCTGGCTGCTACGAAGGATGTTGACCTCCTTTTGTTTGGCGGTCTCGACAAGGTCGCTCTCCATCTCGACGCCCTCTGCCAAGATCACGCATGAGGTGTCGGCAAGGCTTGCGACCGCGATGGTGTTCACGTTGGTCATGATGGTGATCCACGCGTTGTCCATCTGAGCGCGGCCCATGACCCAGCTCAGCAGGTCTCCGATGTACACGCCATCAATCTCGCGGCTGCCATCGGGAAGGGACACGGCCTCGAACCCGTGAGTCAGCAGCTCATCAACCGTCAACTCGATCACCTCGCTTTTCGCGAATCTTGCAGTCCTCGATCGACGCGTTGCCCTTCACGATGTCTTCGGCAAGCGCGTGGCAGCTGGGCGCGCCACAGGCGCCGCAGTCGATGCCCGGGAGCTGGCTCCGCAGCTTCTTGATGTCGGCCATCATGCGCATGGACTCGGACATGTTGCGCGAAAGCACCGTCATTGGCTCGTACTCCGGGAGCTCGTTGAACAGGAAGAGCTCGGGGATGTA
>JAFUBJ010000502.1 GCA_017460265.1 Atopobiaceae bacterium
TGCCCTGAGTGCGAGTCAGCTCTGAGCGAGCCTGCCGCCGAGCCGGTCGCCGTGCCGGCTTCCGCCGAGGAAACGGCTGAACCACTGGACGCGGATGCTGCCCAGGATGAGGCTTCGGAGGACGCACCTGCAGCCGTCGAGCCCGAGTCTGGGTCTGAGTCGGAAGAGCCGCAGGATCAGCCTGCCGAAGAAGAGCCGCAAGAGAACTCCGCCGACGATGAGTCGGAAGAGTCGCAGGATCAGCCTGAAGCCGAGGAGCCGCAGGAAGAGCCTACAGACGACGAGCCCCAAGAGGACCTTGTCGCCGAGGAGCCCCAGGAGGAGTCAGACGACGAGGATACTCAAGTCGTTCCCGCCCAAGAGGTCCAGGAGGCATTTGATCCAACTCCCGAGCCCTTCGTGCTGCTCACCTCGTCTGCCATGAACGGCATCCAGCAGCGTTGCCCCCATTGTGGCGCCGTGGTGTATGCGGGCATGCGCCGTTGCAGCCGCGGCGGCAAGAGGCTTGCCCTCTGGGAGGCAGAAGAGACCGAACCTGCCATCAAGGCCGCGCCCCTGCATGAGTACAAACGCTTCATCGGCAATGGGGGAGCGATTCTCGTCATCCTGCTCGTCCTCGCGGGCGGCTTCCTTGTCACGCAGCTTCTGCCGCAGCTCATAGCGCCCCTGTTTGACGACGTCCCAACCATTGTGGGCGGCCAGAGCATAGACCACGAGATCAACGCCTATATGGAGGAGAGCGGGCAGGAAGGCGAGCAAGAGGGCGAGTCTGAGGCCGAGGCGGCACAGCCCGCGCTTTCCCCTGAGTCGCTTGGTCAGTCGTGGCACGGAACGTATCAGGGCATCAATGGCTCTGACCTGGTGAACCGTCCCATCGACCTCAAGATCAACAGCGTCGACAACGACGGGAACGTCCAGGCGACCTGCGTCATCGGCGAAGAGGGATACGAGGGCGCGATTGCGAGCTACTACGTCGTTGGCACCATCGACTGGCAGACGGGTGCCATCGAGCTGCGCGGCGACGAGTGGATCGACTCGGGCGAACTCGCACGCATGCGCATGTTCCGTGGCACCGTCGACATGGACGCGGGCACCATCTCGGGCACGTCTTCGGAGCTTGATGGCACTCGTGAGGGGCCGTGGTCCATGTCGCTTTCGTAAGCGCCGTCCAAGCTCAATAGTCTTTCCGTCCTTTTAAGGGTGACAGGGCAGACGCTGGTCGGCATAACGTTTCTGTTGGTTTGACCTAAGCGAAGGGTCTTCCTAACCTTCGGATTGTCGAGATTCGAAAGAGAGGAAGACCCATGGAGAATCTTATCGTAGAGGGCGCGGCGTCGGCGCTGTCGCAGGCGTTCCTGCCGCTGCTCGGCGATTGCGAGTCTTTCGCGGAGTTCGAGGAGAGGGCGCTCGAGCTCTCGCGCAGGACCGCCGCCGAGGCGATGTCGCGCGCGCTGGAGTCCTTCGACCTGGAGCTCGCGTCGTCCAGGCCGGCGGGGTCGACCGTGCACTCGCGCAGGGCCCGCACGCTCGCCACCATGACCGGCGACGTGCGGTTCGCCCGCACCGTGCTGCTCGACCCCGCCGGCTCCACGTCCTACCCGCTCGACGAGGCGCTGGGCCTCCCCATGGGCGACCGCGTGAGCCCGTCCATGCGCGAGTTCCTGGTCACCTGCGGCGCCGACGTGCCCTTCGGGAGGACCGCGCGGCTCGCGGCCATGGGCGGCGGCTCCAGGGTCTCCGCCACCACCGTGATGAGGTCGCTCAGGCGCTGCGGCGAGGCCATAGCGGCCGCCGAGCGCGAGGCGGCCAGGTCGCTGTTCTCCGACGGCGTCGCCCCCGAGGCCGACGCGGTGGCCGCCCACGTGCTCGTCGAGGCCGACGGCACCTACGTCACCGTGCGCGGCGGGGGCCCGAAGGCCGAGGTCAAGGCCATGGTCGCCTACGCAGGGAAGGCCGAGTCGCCGGGCGGCAGGGTCCGGCGAGTCGACCCCGTGAGGCTCGGCTGCGTGGGCGTCGCGCCCGGCGAGTTCTGGCGCGAGGCCGTCGCCCAGATAGGCGGCCGCTTCGACCTCTCCAGGGTCGAGCGCGTGTCGCTGGGCACCGACGGCGAGGCCCAGTACGTCAACGGGATCGGCGCCATGTCCTTCGCCGCCGAGTCCGACGGCCACATAGACCCCTTCCACGTCGACCGCGCCGTGGCCCGCTGCGCCCCGAGGGGCACGCGCCTCGGCTGGGCCCTGCTGCAGCTCCTCGAGGCGGGCGGCCCCGGCGCCTGCGCCGCGACGATGGAGACGATGGGCTCCGAGGGCCTGCTCAACGACGGCTGGGGCAAGGTTGCCGCGTACCTCCGCAACCACGAGGCGGAGATCGGCGGAGGCCCCTCGATGGGCACGATGGAGGCCGAGCAGCAGCACACCTACAAGGTCCGCATGGCGTCGTTCCCGTGCGCGTGGTCGCTCGCGGGCGCCGACGCGATGGCCAGGACCAGGAGCTGGATCGCGTCGGGCAGGGTCGTCCCCCGCAGGACGCGCGAGGAGTCGCTCTCGCCGAGGAGGCGGAGGGCCAGGGACGGGAGGCTCGCGCACGTGGTTGACCCGACGCCCGGGAGGAGGGTACAGTCAGAGGGGAAGGGATGGGAGTACCCCCTCAACGCCTCCGTCGAGGGAATGCGCGCCGACATACGGTACGAGGCCGCCCTGGACCTCATCTAGGAGGGGCCACCAACATCAACGCAATGCCGACCTTAGGGGGCATGCCCGAATGTGGAATGCGCCAGCTGCAAGGTGGTTAGACAACAATGCCAGGTGTGCGAGGCCACGGTGACCTTATCCTGTCCATCGAGTTCACCTCACCGAAAGGAGCCACACCATGCAGACCTTTGACGAGTACCAGGCAACACTTCCCATGCCCATCGGTCCCAAGCTGGACAACCCCCACTTCACGGGTGATGTGTGGCTCATCCCGCTGGTGACGGGCAACGACGTCCAGACCCAGATGGTCACCTTCGCTCCCGGCTGCATCAACGACTACCACATTCATCACGGCTCTGAGCAGACCATCATCTGCACCGGTGGCCGCGGCTGGTACCAGGAGGAGGGCAAGGACGCCATCGAGATGAAGCCTGGTGACGCCATCGCCATCCCCGTTGAGGTTCGCCACTGGCATGGTGCCGCCAAGGACAGCTGGTTCAGTCACATCGTTGTGTACAGCAAGGCGCACGAGGGCTTCCACGCCGAGTGGTGCGAGCCTGTCCCGCAGGAGATCTACGACGGCCTTGAGTAACCGCGAGCCAGGGAGCCAGAACATGACCTATCAAGCCAGAACGCCCCAGCCTTACGCAGGCAACCCCTTCGGCTTCGTCTACGGCGACGCGCTGACGGCCAACGTCGAGGGCGCCGTCAACGTGCACCCCATTGCTTACGACGCAAACGGCGTGACCGTGGCCGCAAACGTCTACACCCCGGCTGGCTACCGTGAAGACGCCCAGTATGCGGGCATCGTGGTGGGACATCCCAACGGCGCGGTGAAGGAACAGGCAGCGGGCCTCTATGCCCAGCGCCTTGCGCAGGCGGGCTTTGTGACCATCGCGTTTGACGCCGTGACCACGGGTGAGAGCGGCGGCGAGCCGCGCAACCGCGACATTCCGTACCTGCGCGTGGAGGACTACCGCCTTGCGGCAGACGTCCTCTCCACGGTCCCCGGCGTGGACGCCTCTCGCTTGGCTGTCCTCGGCATTTGCGGTGGCGGAGGCTATGCGCTCTCTGCCGCACAGATGGACAAGCGCTTCAATGCCGTGGCTGTTGTGTCCATGTTCAACACGGGCTCGGTGCGCCGCGAGGGCTTCGTCAAGTCGCAGGCAGACAGCGTGCTCAAGCGCCTACACGACGTGGCCGACCTGCGTGCGCGCGAGGTCCAGACCGGTGAGCTTACCTACAACGCCAACATGAGCGACATGGACCCCGAGGTAGGCCACGAGCTGCCCTTCGACATGTACCGCGAGGGCTATGAGTACTACGTAGAGACCCACGCGCATCCGCGTGCTCTCTCGCGCTTTGCCCAACGCGACCTCATGGACCTCTGTGCTTGGGATCCGGACGCCTTCATGTATCTCGTCAATCAGCCGCTGCTCATGGTGGTGGGCGAGAAGGCTGACACGGCGTACATGTCCGAGAGTGCCTTTGACGCAGCCACGGGCACCGATGACAAGGAGCTCTACACCGTGGCGGGCGCCACGCACGTCGACCTCTACTGGAGGCCCGGCATGGTAGACGACGCGCTTGCCAAGCTCGCGCAGTTCTTCGCGGAGAAGCTATAAGCGTTGCGTTAGCTTGTATTATCGGCAGGAAGGTTATTGAGCGACAAAAGGAGCAGCCATGGGCATTGAGAACCTCACTCCCGAACAGATGGAGAAGGCCAAGTCCTGCAAGACTATCGAGGAGCTCGAGCAGCTTGCCCATGATGAGGGCCTTGAGCTCTCTGCTGAGGAGCTCAAGGGGATAGCTGGCGGAATCTGCAAGCACGACTGTGATTGGCTTGGCGCCCAGTGCCGCAACGATTACGAGTGCAGGACAAGACATTAACCCTTATCACTCCGAACCGTTTGACAAGGTACGCTTGCGGATAGGTTTGAGGTGAGAGGGCATGGAGAAACACATTGTTGTCGTGAACGCGGGGCCGCGCAAGGGCTGGAACACCGACACGCTGCTGGCCGAGGCCGCAGTCGGCGCCGAGGAGGCGGGTGCCACCATCGAGCGCTTTGACCTCTTCCGTCTTGAGCGCTACACCGGCTGCATCTCGTGCTTTGGTTGCAAGCGGGAGCGCAATGCCGGCCGTTGCGTGTGCCGCGACGCGCTCACGCCCGTGCTTGACGCCATTCGTGAAGCGGACGGTCTCATCATTGGCTCGCCCAACTACCTGGGCGAGCTGACGGCGTCGTTCCGTGCGCTGTACGAGCGGCTCATCTTCCAGAATCTCACCTACAACAAAGAGCGGCCGTGCTGCAACGAGCGGCCCATCCCCGTGCTGCTCTTCATGACGAGCAACGCGCCAGACATTGCCTATGCGGGCCTCCTACACAACTACAAGCAGACGCTCTCGCGCTTCGTCGGCCCCACCAAGACCTTTGTGGCAGGCAATACGCTGCAGCTCAAGGACTACAGCAAGACCGATTGGCCCTGGACGATGTTTGACCCAGACGCCAAGCAGCGCCACCACGACAAGGCCTTTCCCAAGGACTGCAAGAAGGCGCACCAGCTGGGCTTCGAGCTGGCGCAGTAAGCGGGACCAGAGGGTCCGACCCTCTGGTCCCCGACCCTCTGGTCCCGGCAGAGGCTCGATCATCTGAATGAGTTCGTTGGGGGAGCAATAATAACGGCTCGTGCGCATGCGCGCAGAGTACAATCTATGCGGCCGTCTTTTCACACTTCGATTGGTTGTTCTTATGGTCTTGCTTGTCGTCGCGTTTATCGCTAGCCTGCTCCCCTCCATTGGCCTCTTCTTGTGGCTGCGCTCGATTGAGGGTGACGAAGAGTTCAAGGGCATCTGCAGCAAGGGGCTTATCCAGGGCTTTCTTACCATCTTCCCCGTGGTGGCGTGCTCGATGGCCTTCGCCCTTACCGAGCTTGGCCTTTCTCTGCTGGGCATGTCGGGCATGCCAAAGGCTGCGTATCACCGATTCATTGTGCTTGCGCTTTCCGAGGAGCTTTGCAAGTGCTTCATGTTTCACAGGCTGCTTCAGAAGTACGAGCGCAACTGGTCGTGGCTGGACTACATCATCCTTATGGTTTTGGTGGGCCTCGGCTTTGGCCTCATCGAGGACTTCTTCTATGCCGTTGGTGCCGACGCGATCACGATGCTGGTTCGTGGCGTAACCGCCATGCACGGCGGCTACGGGTTCATCATGGGTTTCTTTCTGGGGATGGGCAAGAAGACCGGCGACAAGAAGTGGTCGGTCCTCAGCGTGGTGGTGCCGTGGCTGCTGCATGGCGCGTATGACTTCGGCCTGAGCGATGAGTTCTTCGCGCTGGGGGAGAACACGGCGTTCCTGTCCGTCTCGCTGGCCATCTTTGCGCTGGTGACGCTCGTGGTCTTGGTAGTCTTCTTCCTCAGGCACAAAAACGACGAGCGATTCAGGGCACCCATGGCGACTGAGACCGACATCGCCTAAGTGCATCAAAAACCTAGTGTGCGTCGTGGAGAGGGGGCTGCACAATAGCTGAAGAGAAGAAGGCCCGTACCGCTGCCGAAGCGGGATGGCATCTGTCGCGCTACAACCTGACTGCCAAGGTTCCCGAGACGGGCGACGTGGTGATTGCCAACCTGCGCACGAAAACCTATGGCGTGTGCTCTCCGATCGAGTGCTATCTCCTCTCGGTGCTTGACGAGCTGGACGAGGACAATCCTTTTGTTGTGCGCTTTGCGCAGCTTGGCTTGATTGCAAACTATGACGAAAGGGACGTGGTCGAGGCCGAGTTCCGAAGCGCTCAAAGCATGCGGACGGATCACGTGTGGCTCACCATCTGCACCACGATGGCTTGCAACTTTGACTGCCCATACTGCTTTGAGGAGCGTCGGCATGGCAAGATGAGCGCCGAGGTGCAAGACGACGTTGCGGCGCTCGCCGGGAGGCTGCTTGATGCTTCGGGTGCAAAGGACCTGACGGTAACCTGGTACGGAGGAGAGCCGCTGCTCGCCCCAGACGTCATAGAGTCGCTCTCGAGGCGCTTTATGGCGCTTACGAAAGAGCGTGGGGCGACGTACTCCGCCAACATCGTCACCAACGGATATTTGCTCACGCCCGAAAACGCGGACATGCTGAAAAGGTGTGGGGTGAGGTTTGCCCAGGTGACCATAGACGGCATTGGGCCTGTGCATGATGCCACGCGCCGCCTTGTGGGAGGTGGGGGAACCTACAAGCGCATCGTAGAGAACATCTCGCGGCCGGGGCTGCCCATCACAGTGCAGGTACGCGTCAACGTGCACGAGGGCAATGTCTTGCAAGTCGAAGCGCTCAGGGCGGCCATGAAAAAGCTGAGTGCGGAGTCTGGTAACAAGATTCGGTTTTACGCCAAGCCGGTGCTATCGAGCGAGACGGCCGACAGCCGCGGGCAGCAGGTGGGGTTGTTGCACGACATGCACGAGATGGAGCTCAGTTTGAGGCTGTACTTCCGGAACGTCCGCGTGGGGGAGGACCATGAGTGTGCGGCTCTGACCCTGTGGTCGTTGCTCATTGACGAACAGGGTGGCCTGCACAAGTGCGCAGGACTTACGGCTGCCAATCCGCAGTATGCCTATGCGACTGCCCATGACTGGGACCCGACCGATCCGTTTGGCACCGCGTCCAAACCCGGCATTCTTGCCAGCTACCTCAACTGCGCAGACCCTGTCCCCGACGAGGAGTGTCGCGAATGCGTGTGGCTTCCCGTGTGCGGTGGGGGCTGCCCCCACTATCGCCTTCTGGGCAAGCGCAAATGCCTGCCGTATCGTGACGAACCGGAGCGCTACGTGCTCGCTCAGTACGCACGCCGCCGTGCGCATTCAAAGAAGTGACAACGCAAGGTGCTCCTGTCGAGGCATAGAGGCATGTGCGTTTGCCAAAGGGATGGACAGGCTGACGTACCAAGACGTCAATTCCAACATCGCGCGAGAGTTGGCCGAACGGCCAAATAGTGTACCCTTTACGACAACTATTCGAACTCTATTTTTAAGAGGCCGAATAGTTGTCGTAAAGGGTACACTAAATGCCGCGACCGTATTGAATCCCGCAGCTTTACAACGTCATCGTCGCCGTTGAGCGCCGATGCGCCCCTACTCGAACTCCGCTGCCACCTCGGTGAGCAGCTGGCGGATGGGCAGGCCCTGCGGGCATTCGCGCTCGCACTTTCCGCACCTTATGCATGCGCTGGGCTTGGCGTGGCCGTCTACCGTGTGTACGTTGTTGAAGTACCAGCCGGGATTCCAGCCGCCAAAGACGCGCTTGGTGTTGAGGTCGCTGAACAGCTCGGGGATCATGATGTGCTTTGGGCAGCCATCGGTGCAGTAGTGGCAGGCCGTGCAGGGTATCATGCCCAGGCTCGCGAAGGCCTCGTGGACGTTCCGCAGCGCCTGGAGCTGCGCGTCACTGAGAGGGGCGGGGTCTCCCGCCATGGCGCGCACGTTGTCCTCGACCTGCTCCATGGTGTTCATGCCGGAGAGGACCATGGCCACGTTGGGCTTCGTCGCGCAGAAGCGCAGCGCGTAGCCCGCGTTGGAGAGACCCTCGGGGTTGGGTGCCGCGTCGAGCGCCCTCTGTGCCACCTCGGGCAGGTTGACCAGCTGGCCGCCCTTGCAGGGCTCCATGACGATGACGGGTACGCCATGTGCCGTGGCCACCTCATAAACGCGGCGGCTCTGCACGCTGGGGCTGTCCCAGTCCTCGTAGTTGATCTGAAGCTGCACGGTCTCGATCTCGGGGTGTTCGGTCAGGATTTGCTCAAGCAGCTCAGGGCCGTCGTGGAACGAGATGCCAAAGTGGCGTGCGCGCCCGTCGGCCACGAACTCCTTGGCTGTCTCGAAGACGCCCTGACGGGTGTACATCTAGTAGTGCGCGGAGTTCACCGCATGGGCCAGCAGCAGGTCGAAGTACTCAACGCCGCAGGCGTCCAGCTCGTCCTGGAACACCTTGCGAATCGACGCCGGGTCGCGGAACGTGCCGTGCGTGAGCTTGTCCACGAGGAAGAAGCTCTCGCGAGGGTGACGTTTGACAAGGCTCTCACGCAGCGCAACCTCGCTCTTGCCGCCCAGGTAGACGTGGGCGGTGTCGAAGTAGTTGAGCCCCGCCTCAAGGAAGCGGTCAAACATCTGGTTGCAGAGCTCAAAGTCGGGCTCGCCGCCCTTCATGGGCAGGCGCATCGCCCCAAAGCCGAAGCGCCCCTTGAACTCGCTGGTAGAAAGTGCCATATTCCCTCTCCTTTCCCAAGAAGCCCGCGTGGCATCCCTGCCGCACGGGCTCTTCGTCTATCAGTACATCGATGCGACGGAGCGCGTCATGAGCCAGCGGCCTTGGCGCCTTACCAAGCTGATCTCTTGCTCGAGCCGCCACGTAGTGCGCCCCGCGCCGAAGGGCGAGGCCTCCACGAGGCTTCTTCCCACCAGCGTTGCCTTATCGCCGTCAACATGCACGGGGCAGGACTCCTCCACCTCGCCAAAGTACGCAAGCACACCGTTAGCCACGCAACGCAGAAACACCTGCTTGCTCTGTCGGCGGCCCGTCATGTGCACCAGCACGAACGAATCGTCAAGCAGTTCGCCGAGCCGTTCCACGTCACGCTCAATCATGAAGCGGTACATACTGTGGTACATCGCATGGATGACCTGCGCATCATTGCCTGACATACGATGCTCCTACCTAAAGCCATACTGCGCATGCGGCACGTAGGGCTCCTCCAGGTAGGCCATCTCCTCGGCCGTGAGCTTGAGGTCGAGCGCGGCGATGGCATCGTCGATGTACTTGGTCTTGCTCGCGCCGACGAGCGGGCTCGTCACCACGGGCTTGGCCAGGTTCCACGCCTGCGCGATCACGCTGGTGGAGACGCCGTAGCGCTCGGCCAGCTCCCACACACGACGGATGATCTCGGCGTCCCCCTTGAGCACGTAGTCGTTCTGCAGCTTGGCCACGCCGTCGGTGCGCTCGTCCTCGGGACGCTTGGCAAAGACGCCATGCGCGAGCGAGCTGAACGGGGTGCAGGCGATGCCCTGGTCAAGCAGCATCGGGTGCATCTCCTTCTCCTCCTCGCGGTATACGAGGTTATACATGTCCTGCATGGATACGAACTTTGCCCAGCCATGGCTCTCGGCGATCATGTTCATCTTCAGGAATTGCCAGGCGTACATGGCGCTGGCGCCGATGTAGAGCACCTTGCCAGAGCGGACGAGGTCGTTCAGGGCCTCCATCTGCTCCTCCATGGGCGTGTCATGGTCCAGGCGGTGCGGCACGTAGAGGTCGATGTAGTCGGTGCCCAGGCGCTTGAGCGAGGCGTCGACCTCGCGGAAGAGGGTCTTGCGCGTGACGCCCTTGGCGTTGGTGCCCTCGTACATGGGATAGTAGCTCTTGGTGGCAATGACGACATCGTCGCGTACGCCCATCTCGGCGATGACCTTGCCCAGGATTTCTTCGCTCGCGCCGAGGCTGTAGTAGTTGGCGGTGTCGAAGAAGTTGATGCCCTGGTCCCAAGCGTAGCGGATGACCTCGCGGGCCTCGTCCTCGCCAAAGCGCACGTCGATGCCGCCGTTGCCGGGACGGCCGAACCACATGCAGCCAAAGCAGATGCGACTCACGTTCAAACCAGTGTTGCCAAGCCTCGTGTACTCCATGGATGCTCCCTCTTTGTCTCTTGTCTGTCACCTACGATGTTCTGTTGCGCCTACGACCTGGACCAGTTCTCCTGTAGGTATTGCAGGTCCCCATACCAGTAGGCCGCCGTGCATCCGCCGTCGCACAGGATGTCGGTGCCGGTGATGAAGGTTCCCTCCGGGCCCATCAAGAAGGCTACGAGTGCACCCATCTCGTCCACGGTGCCGGCGCGCTTGGCGGGCATGAGGTCGAGCATCGTGCGGTAGCCCTCGCCGCGCGGACCGTTGAGCTCGTCGAAGGCAAGCGGCGTCATGATGATGCCGGGGGAGATGGAGAAGACTCGGGCGCCACGCTTGCCCCACTCGCAAGCCTGGCTCTGGACGCGCAGCACGTTGCAGCGCTTGGCATACTGGTAGGCACGCAGGGTGGTGCCGATGGCCTCCTCGGAGAGGAAGTCGAGGCCCAGCAGCTCATCGGTGGGAGTCATGGCCAGTGCCCAGTTCTGCTCTTGGCCGAGGTCGGGCAGACGGTGACTGGACTGGCTGGACACCACGACGCTAGACCCGCCGGGGGCTATGACCTTGCCAAACTCCTCGAGGAGCACGGACGACCCGTAGAGGTCCACGCGCAGGATCTCGGCAATGGGTGCCTGTGAGGGGCTCACGCCGCCTGCGCAGATGACGTTGGTGATGGGGCCAAACTGCTTCGCGTGTTCGATGACGGCCAGGATGTCCTCGCGCGTGCCCAGGTCGCATGCGACGCCGGTCGCCTCGAAGCCTTCCTTCTGCAGGTCGGCAGCAATACGGTCCGCCTTCTCCTGCGTGCGGCTCGTAACTACCAGGTGCTTGCCCTGGGCCACGCGTCGGGCGATTGCGATGCCGATGCCGCCTGCGCCAACCAGAACAACGACATCCTTCTTGATTTCAGTCATTACTGTCCCTAAGCCTCGGTGTGAATACCCTGAGCTTAGATTAAATGGGACTAACTCTTATATCAATTCGTGTTTAAGAGCGTAAAGATAAGCA
>JAFUBJ010000503.1 GCA_017460265.1 Atopobiaceae bacterium
GATTCACCAGGTTGAGGGCGTACGCCAGCACCTGGTCGGAACGCACGCCCAGCTCGTCGGCAAGCAACTGGACGAAGGCGCCCTCGGACAGCTCCCCCGCAGACATCAGCGGAATGAGGTCAACCTGGTGGTTGAACGCAAAGCCCTCATTGACCTGTCGGTTCATGTGAATGGCCACGCCGGGAATGAGGAAGAGGTCGCGGTCGACGGCAAGAAGGTGGCTCCTTACCGCTTGCCCCTCCTCCACCATGACGCGCCCTGCCACGGAGAGCGGCCTGTCAAGCCAGGTGAAGTCAATCATGCCGCCATAGGGCTCGACGTTCAGGCGCAGATAGCCGTCGGGACCGGAGAGCTCGGGCACCGCCTTGACCTTGAAGGTCGGCGAGTCCGCATGCGAGGCCGAAATCTGGAAGTGATAGTGATCGAGCTCAGAGCCCACCTTGAAGGCGACGATGCTCGAGCCGTTTCGGACCGTGTAATAGCAGCCACCGGGACGCACGTCCCAAGCATCCTGCTCGGGAAGAAACGTGAAGCCTTCCGCATCAAGCATGCGCCGTATGCTCGCGATGGCCTGGTACGCTGTGGGGCTTTCCCCTATGAAGCTCAGCAGTTCGTGCGCTATCTTGGTCTCTGTTGCGGTCGTGCCCATGGTGGTTCCTCCTTGCTCGTTGCGAGCCAAAACCATACCGCAACCGGAACCTCTCAAGTTACCTCGCGCGCAAGGCGCTATGCTTTCTCATTAAGACTTCAACCAAGGGAGCGTGTGAAACAGATGCTTCAATCACTGATAGAGGTCGCTCAGGAGTTTACGACCCTTGGCATCTTCGTGCGGTTGGGCGTGGCCACGCTGGCAGGCTTTCTCATTGGTATGGAACGCGAGGCAAAGAACAAGGGTGCCGGCATCAAGACCCATGTGCTCGTCTGTGTGGGATCAGCGCTCTGCATCATCGTGGGGCAGTACCTCTATCTGCAGATTCCCGAGTCGGCAGATGTCTCGCGCATTGGGTCAAGCGTCGTTTCGGGCGTGGGCTTCCTGGGTGTGGGAACCATCATGGTCACCGGGAACCGCGAGGTCAGGGGGCTGACCACCGCAGCCGGCCTTTGGGCTTGCGCCTGCATTGGCCTTGCCGCGGGCGCCGGCTACATCATGGGCGTCGTTCTCACCCTCTTCTTTGTCATGTTCACCCTGCTCGTGCTGCGCTACTTTGACAAGGGCCTCTATAAGCTGAGCAAGGAGTTTGACCTGTATGTGGAGGTCGACGAGAACCACAACGTCAAGCACCTGCTGCACGAGATGCGCCGCCTGGACGTGGAGTATTCCAACCTGCAGCTCAGCAAGAGCAGCGCGCCTGGCGATGGGCCAATCGTGATGCTTTCCGCCAAGACCGACAAGATCGGCCAGAAGGAGGCCGTGCTTGAGGCGCTGCGCAACCTCGACTACGTCCGGTACCTGGAAGACTACTAGAGCGCGGTGCGATAGGCCATCCGCCCAGGCGGTCCATCACCTCTCACAACACGACAAGGAAGGCAATACATGGCAGCTCAGACGCCCCATGCCCACCGCGTGACGTTCAACTCTCCTGTCGTGTTGGGCTTCGTCTTCCTCTGCGTGGCAGAGCGGCTGCTCTCCATGGCAACCGGAGGGCTCAGCACGCGCGCACTCTTCATGACCTACCATTCGTCACTGACTGACCCCCTGACCTATGTGCGGATGGTGACCCACGTCTTTGGGCACTCGGGCTGGGACCACCTTGTCTCGAACATGAGCTACGTGCTGCTGTTGGGTCCGCTGCTGGAGGAGAAGTACGGCTCGCGCACCTTGGCAGAAATCATGGTGCTCACGGCTCTCGCCTGCTCGCTTGCCAACTTCGTGCTCTTCCCACGCCTCGCCCTGTGCGGGGCGAGCGGCATTTGCTTTGCGTTCATCCTGCTCTCGTCCGTGACGAGCCTTGAAGAGGGAGAGATACCCCTCACCTTCCTACTGGTTGCTGCGCTCTTCTTGGGGCAGCAGGTCGTTGCGGGCGTGCTCGTGCAAGACGATGTGTCCAACCTGTCCCACGTCATAGGTGGCTTGGTTGGCGCTGCGGCGGGGTTTGCCCTCGCAAACACCGGTCGCCAACGGTAGAGCCACCTTGCTTGAGCCCCAAAATATGGAGCCTTTATGAATCGCCCTTTAGGGACAGAGTCGCCTTTGGGCTACAACATTCTTTCGTGACCGCCCATATTGCGCGTTCTATGTGCGACGCGACTTCAGAAGGCACATCAACAGTTTTTATCTATGCAGACAAGTGACAGGCATCGGCAAGCCTTCTGATAGGTCTCCCTTCCATCATGTCCCCACCTTAAGTGATTCGACGAACGGAGGATGGCATGGTGGAGCAAGTCGGACAGCGTTGGCCCGAGGACGAGGAGCTCGAGGAGATTCTCATGGACATCAAGTTTGGATCGCCCAACCTCTTTGATGTGTCGCGCCTCATCTTTGAGGACGCGGTCGACCCGGATGCCTACCACAAGCAGACGCCCAGCGCCGGTGAGATCATGCAGTGCAACATGGCCTTTTCGGAATGGGCGCTCTTTGACTTTGACCTTGGGGCAGGAATGACGCCGCTCAGGCGCGCAGCACGAAAGGACCCCTCCATCGAGGAGTTTGCCAACACACAGTTCTATTCGCTCTTTTGGGTAATCCGCCAAGATCGCGAGCGGGGCATCAGCGTGCTGAGAGACAGCGTGACCTGCGAGGACTTTGTCGTCCACGACAGGATGCTTGCACGCAACACCCGCTGGGCGAAGGGGCTTTTGGGATCGCGGATAGCACGCGTTGCGGACGAATGGCGCTTTGCGGGACAGGTGCACCTCCACGACAACAACGACATTCCTCCCCTCCCGCACGTGGAGAGCACGGACGGATTGGGCATCCAGGATCCCGAGGCGTTTATTACCCATGTCGAGCAGGTCATGGGACACCATGGCATCTATCACGACACGGTATTGGAGCATGTTCTGCTAGACGACATGGGCGCCGCATAGGACATGAGGCACCACGCGCCTCCCGGTTTCAAGAGCACCTGTGAGACGGCCTGCGCTCCACC
>JAFUBJ010000504.1 GCA_017460265.1 Atopobiaceae bacterium
CCGACAACCCGCGCGGTGTTGAGCTGGGTGTCACCGGCTGCATCGGCATGTGCTTCCTTGAGCCCATCGTGGACATCTACGAGGACGACGGCACGCTGCATCGCCTGGTCAAGGTGCAGGCCAAGGATGCCCAGACGATCTACGACGCCGTCATGGACGGCGACCTCGCATCGCTCGACAAGCTGCTCATCTCCCCCGCAGACGAGCAGTTCCTGTCCAAGCAGACGCGCGTGGCGCTGCGCCACTGTGGCGTCATCGACCCGGAAAGCATCGACGATTACCTCGCGCACGACGGCTACCAGGCCATCACCAAGATCCTGAGCACGGGCATGAGCCAGGAGGACGTCATCCAGCAGATCGACATCGCCGGCCTGCGCGGCCGCGGTGGCGCAGGCTTCTCCACGGCGTTCAAGTGGCGCGCCGCGCGCGACGCCAAGCCCGACGAGACCGGCCAGAAGTACCTTATCTGCAACGCCGACGAGGGCGACCCTGGCGCGTTCATGGACCGCGCCGTCATCGAGGGCGACCCGCACAGCCTCATCGAGGGCATGCTCATCGGCGCCTACAGCATCGGCGCCAGCGAGGCCATCGTGTACGTGCGTGCGGAGTACCCGCTTGCCATCACGCGCCTGCGCAAGGCCATCGCCGACGCCACCGAGCGTGGGTATCTGGGCGAGCACATCTGTGGCAGCGACTTCTCGTGCACGCTGCGCATCAAGGCAGGCGCCGGCGCGTTTGTCTGCGGAGAAGAGACGGCGCTCATCGAGTCGCTGGAGGGCAAGCGTGGCATGCCACGCCTCAAGCCGCCCTTCCCAGCGCAGGCGGGCTACTGGCTCAAGCCGTCCAACATCAACAACGTGGAGACCTACGCCAACGTGGCGTGGATCATCAACAACGGCGGTGCGGCCTTTGCCGCCATGGGCACCGAGAACTCCAAGGGCACCAAGGTCTTCGCGCTCTCCGGCAAGATCGCGCGCGGCGGCCTGGTTGAGGTCCCCATGGGCACGACGCTCCGCGAGGTCATCTTTGACATTGGCGGAGGCATCCGCGACAACAAGGAGTTCAAGGCCGTCCAGCTGGGCGGACCTTCCGGTGGCTGCGTGCCGGCGAGCAAGCTCGACACCGTGATCGACTACAACGAGCTGGCCGCTACCGGCGCCATCATGGGCTCCGGTGGCATGGTGGTCATGGACGAGACCACCTGCATGGTGAGCATGGCCCGCTTCTTCCTTGACTTCACCGCCAAGGAGAGCTGCGGCAAGTGCGTGCACTGCCGCCTGGGTACCAAGCGCATGCTCGAGATCCTCGACCGCATCGTGGCAGGCAAGGGCGAAGAGGGCGACATCGAGAAGCTCGAGGACCTGTGCTACGCCATCAAGGACGGTGCGCTCTGCGGCCTGGGCCAGACGGCGCCCAACCCGGTGCTCACCACCATCCGCTACTTCCGCGACGAGCTTGAGGCGCACATCGACGAGCATCGTTGTCCTGCGGGTGAGTGCCGTGAGCTCATCTCCTATTCCATCGACAAGACCAAGTGCGTGGGCTGCACCGCCTGCGCCAGGCAGTGCCCCGTGGGCGCCATCTCGGGCGAGCGCAAGAGTCCGCACGAGATCGACCCAGCGCTGTGCATCAAATGTGGCAACTGCAAGACCGCCTGCCGCTTTGGCGCGGTCCAGGTCGCGTAGGGAGAGGGGGAAGAGACGATGTCAATCACCTATACCATTGACGGCGTGCAGGTTGTGGCGGAGCCTTCCGACACCATCCTCACGTCGGCAACCAGGGCGGGAGTGGAGATTCCCACCCTCTGCTTTGACAAGCGCACCGCCATCTACGGCGCCTGCGGCCTCTGCCTGGTGGAGGTCGAGGGCGTGCCCAAGCTGCTGCGTGCCTGCTCGGCGCGTCCGCAGGAGGGTTACGTCGTGCACCTGCACACCGAGCGCGTCGACCGTGCGCGCAAGACGGCCCTGGAGCTTTTGCTCTCGGACCACACCGGCGACTGCCGTGGGCCCTGCAAGCTCAACTGCCCCGCAATGACCGACTGTCAGAAGTACGTGGGCGAGATTCGCGAAGGCCGCTACAAGGACGCCGTGTCCA
This sequence comes from Atopobiaceae bacterium, assembly GCA_017460265.1. Lineage (GTDB taxonomy): Bacteria > Actinomycetota > Coriobacteriia > Coriobacteriales > Atopobiaceae > UBA1367. Next base: position 2,095 of record JAFUBJ010000504.1, read on the forward strand.
CCGTCTACGAGGCCTTCCCGCTGCCTGCGTCAATCGGCCGCGTGTGCCCGCACCCCTGCGAGGACGCGTGCCGCCGCAAGATGGTTGAGGAGCCCATCTCCATCGCGTTTCTGAAGGCCTTTGCCGCCGACAAGGTGGAGGCTGAAGGCGACCCCTACGTGGTGCAGTGCGAGCCCGGCACCGGCAAGCGCGTCGCCATCGTGGGTGGCGGCCCGGCAGGACTTACGGCTGCCTACTTCTTGCGTCGCTACGGCCATGCCGTGACCATCTTTGACAAGCAGCCCAAGCTGGGCGGCATGCTGCGCTACGGCATCCCCGAGTACCGCCTGCCCAAAGTCGTGCTTGACCGCGAGATCCAGATCATCCTGGACGCGGGCGTCGAGGCGCACACCAACGTGCAGCTGGGGAAGGACATCACCTTTGACGAGCTGCGCCAGGACTACGACGCGGTGCTTCTGGCCCTGGGTGCCTGGAAGTCCATGCCCATGCGCGTGCCGGGCGAGGACCTTGAGGGCGTCTACGGCGGCATCGACTTTCTGGAGCGCCTTGGCCTGGGCGAGCGTCCGACGCTGGGCGAGCGTGTGGCCGTGTGTGGCGGCGGCAACACCGCCATGGACTGCTGCCGCACCGCGGTGCGTCTGGGCGCCAAGGAGGTCTACGTGGTGTACCGCCGCACGCGCAACGAGATGCCTGCGGCCGACATCGAGATCGAGGAGGCCGAGGAAGAGGGCGTGACCTTCAAGTTCCTCACCAACCCCATCGAGTTCTACGGCGAGGACGGCCATGTGGCCGGCATGAAGCTGCAGATCATGGAGCTGGGCGAGCCTGACGCGTCCGGTCGTCGCCGTCCCGTCCCCGTCGAGGGCGCTACCGAGGATATCCCCATCGACAACGTGCTCATGGCCATTGGCCAGGGCGCTGATTGCGATGGCGTCGATGCCGACCTGCTCACCCAGCGCGGCACCATCGCCTGCGATGAGATGACCTTCCGCACGAGCATCGAGAACGTCTTTGCCGCTGGCGACATGACAAACCGCGGCGCGGGCATCGCCATCCAGGCCATCGCCGAGGCCCAGAAGGCGGCGCTCTGCATTAACAACTACCTCGAAGGCGACGAGGTGCGTGCACAGATTCCGTACTTCGTGAAGCAGGAGAAGACGCCCGAGGACTTTGAGGACGAGCCCAAGCAGAACCGCGAGAAGATGCCAGGGCTGACTCCCGAGCAGCGTCGCGACAACTTTGAGCCGGTCTACTTTGGCTTCACCGAGGAGCAGGCCCGCCGCGAGGCGTCCCGTTGCCTTGAGTGCGGCTGCCACGACTACTACGACTGCCGTCTCATCCGCTTTGC
>JAFUBJ010000505.1 GCA_017460265.1 Atopobiaceae bacterium
GCAGAAGTGGGAAGCACCAATGGCAACGATTAAGGGCCGCGACAAGGTCGAGCAGTACGCGCGCATGCTCTTTGATGCCGGCGTGTCCTCAGGCCGCGCGGGAGCCGACCTCGTGCAATGGCGCCATGCGGCAAAGTTCACGCCCGAGGTGATGGAGGCTATCGCAGCGCTGCAGCAGGAGCGCCACACGGGCCTCGTGAACGACGTGCAGGCACGTCTCGCCGAGCTTGTCGACGCTGATGACTCAACGGTTCTGGTCACGGCGACCACCGCTGTGCCCATGGACAACCAGCTGCGCCAGGCAACCATCAAGAAGTGCGAGGAGCTCTTTGAGAGCGAGGTCTACCTCGTCGAGCGCGTCGAGCCCGAGATTGTTGGTGGCATCATCTTGGAGGCACGCGGGCAGCGCTTTGACGCCTCCGTCAAGACGCAGCTCGCCACGGTGCGCCGCACCCTCTCCAACGCGTTCATGGGAGGTGAGGAGTAATGGCAGACCAGACCGAGGCAAGCATTGAGATGCCCGAGGTGCACATTGATGCGGACAGCATCATGGATGTCCTGCGCGGCAAGCTCGAGGGCATCAGCGCGACGGTCGATCGCCGCGAATCTTCGCACGTCCTCGAGGTCGGCGACGGCATCGCCCATGTGGCGGGCCTCAAGACCGCCATGGCGGGTGAGCTTCTGCGCTTTACCAGCTCGACCACCGGCAAGAGCGTCTATGGCCTTGCCCAGAACCTCGAGGAGGACGAGGTGGGCGCCGTGCTCTTTGGCGACGTCTCGTCCATCAAGGAGGGCGACGAGTGCCGCTCCACGGGCCGCGTCATGGACATCCCCGTGGGCCATGCCATGCTGGGGCGCGTCGTCAATCCGCTGGGCCAGCCCATCGACGGCCTGGGCCCCATCGTGACCTCTCACCGTCGTCCCATCGAGTTCAAGGCGCCTGGCATCATGGAGCGCCAGCCCGTCTGCGAGCCGGTGCAGACCGGTCTCATGGCCATCGACGCCATGGTGCCCATCGGCCGCGGCCAGCGCGAGCTCATCATTGGCGACCGCAAGACCGGCAAGACGGCCATTGCCATCGACGCCATCATCAACCAGCGCGAATCCGACATGATCTGCATCTACGTGGCCATCGGACAGAAGGCCTCGACTGTTGCGTCCATCCGTGCCACGCTGGCTGAGCATCGCGTGCTCGACAAGACGATCATCGTCTCGGCAACGGCCGCAGATTCTGCGCCGCTGCAGTACATCGCCCCCATGGCGGGTGCCGCCATCGGCGAGTTCTTCATGTACAACGACAAGGACGGCAACCCCGCCGATGCCGAGCATCCGGGCGGTCACGTGCTGGTCGTCTACGATGACCTCTCCAAGCAGGCGGTCGCCTATCGCCAGATGTCGCTGACGCTCCATCGTCCGCCTGGACGCGAGGCCTATCCTGGCGACATCTTCTATCTGCACTCGCGTCTGCTGGAGCGCGCCTGCAAGCTGTCTGACGCCAACGGTGGCGGCAGCCTGACAGCACTCCCCATCATCGAGACGCAAGAGGGCGACGTCTCTGCCTACATTCCGACCAACGTGATCTCGATCACCGACGGCCAGATCTATCTGCAGTCCAACCTCTTCTTCCAGGGCCAGCGCCCTGCCGTCGACGTGGGCATCTCGGTGTCGCGCGTCGGTGGGTCCGCGCAGGTCAAGTCCATGAAGAAGGTGGCGGGCACCCTGCGCCTCGACCTCGCGAGCTATCGCGAGAAGCAGGCCTTCAGCCAGTTTGGCTCAGACCTTGACGAGACCACGCAGTACCAGCTCAATCATGGTGCCCACATGATGGAGATGCTCAAGCAGAAGCGCTATGCCGCCCTTGACGTGGCAGACCAGGTCATCGCGATCTTTGCCGCCAAGAAGGATTTCCTCGACGACATCGACATGGAAAACGTCATTTCGTTCCGTGACGAGCTTGCGGACTACATGCAGCCGGGCTATCCCGCGCGGCGCAAGACCATCCGCGAGGGCAACCTCGGCGATGCCGAGTCGGATCAGCTGAAGACCGCCATCGCCACCTTCAAGGAGGGCTTCCTCAAGACGTATCCCAACAAGGCGCAGTTCAACGTCGAGGATGCGTCAGAGGACACCGTCTCGGCAGACGACTATTCGCAGGGGAAGGCATAAGGCCACATGGCAAACCTTCGCGACATATCGAGGCGCATGTCCTCCATCAAAAGCACCATGCAGGTGACGCGCACGATGGAGATGATCTCCACTGCGCGCATCCGCAAGGCGCTGGACCGTGCCGAGGAAGCGTCACCCTACAAAGACGCCATCACGCGCATGCTTGCCAACGTTGCCTCGTCCGACGCGAGCATCGATCACCCGCTGCTTGCGCGGCACTCCGAAGAGAAGAGCGTCCTGTACGTGGTCGTGGCCTCAGATCGCGGCCTCGCGGGTGGCTTCAACGTCGTTCCCCAGCGCCTTGTCGAGCGCGAGATTCACGACCTCGCCAAGAAGGGCGTGAACTGTGACCTCATCACGTGCGGCAGAAAGCCCACGGAGTTCTTCACCTCGCGCAAGATCCTTCCCAAGATGTCGTTCGTGGGAATATCGTCCGAACCCAACATGGACGAGGCCGACCGCATCGCGTCCTACGTCATAGACGGGTACACCTCGGGTCAGATTGACCGCGTGGAGCTCCTGTACTGGCACGCAAAGAGCCGTGTCGACCAGCAGTTCGTGCGCGAGCACCTCCTGCCCATCTCGCGTGAGGCGCTCATGATGCCCAACGACCCGCGTGCGCGCGAGGCGCTCACCAAGGTCAACCGCGAGACCAAGACCGACTTTCGCTTTGAGCCCTCCGCGGGGGAGGTGCTTGGCCAGCTCTTGCCTGGCTACGTCCGCACGGTCGTGTTCCATGCGCTTCTCGACTCTGCGGCGGCGGAGCACGGCGCACGTCGTCGCGCCATGCAGTCGGCGACCGACAGCGCCGAGGAAGTCTTAAAACAGCTCTCCCGGACGTATAACCGCGTCCGCCAGGGTTCCATCACCACCGAGCTCAACGAGATCATCGGCGGTGCGTCAGCATTGGAGGACAGCAACTGATGTCTCCCGCAAAGACGGAGCAGCGCTCCCTTCTGGAAGAGGCTGCCTACAACTACATGAACCGCAGCGTTGGC
>JAFUBJ010000506.1 GCA_017460265.1 Atopobiaceae bacterium
CGAGAACGCCTGCGAGAGCGCCGACACGGCGCCCGGTACGGTAAGATTCGACATGGGTCTCCCTTCCTCTTCGAACCTCGACAATCCGAAGGTTAGGGAGACCCTCTCTCTAGGTCAAACCAACAGAAACGTTATGCCGACCGGACGGGGCGGGGACAGCCGGGACGTCCCCGCCGCGGTTGTGCGAGATGCAAAAGGTGTTCGGCCATGGCGTACAATGACAGGTATGGAAACGCTCTTCTCTAACATCGAACGCTATCAGCGCAAGACCAACGCCCCGCTCGCCGTCCGCATGCGCCCCCAGACCCTTGATGGCTTTGTGGGACAGGAGCAGGCAGTGGGCGAGGGCTCGTGGCTGCGCCGCGCCATCGAGCGCGACGCGCTGTCCTCGGTCATCCTGTACGGTCCTGCCGGTACGGGCAAGACCACCTTGGCGCGCATCATTGCCAACACGACGCATGCGGAGTTCGTGGAGGTGTCGGCTGTCACGGGATCGGTCAAGGATCTCCGGCGAGAGACGGAGGCGGCAGAAAGCAGGCTGCTTTCGTCGGGCAGGCGCACGATTCTGTTTGTGGACGAGATTCACCGCTTCAATCGCTCGCAGCAGGACGCCTTGTTGCACGCGGTTGAGGATAGGGTGGTCGTGCTCATTGGCGCCACGACGGAAAACCCCTACTTTGAGGTCAATTCCGCCCTGATCAGCCGCTCGCGCGTGGTCGAGCTGACCCATCTGGGCGACGATGCGATTCGCGAGCTGGTGCTTCGTGCCGTGTCGGACCCGGACGGGCTTGCCGGGGCCTTCGTGCTGCAAGATGACGCGCTGTCAGAGATCGTGATCTTAGCCGGTGGGGATGGCCGCGCCGCGCTCACCTCGCTTGAGCTGGCAAGCCAGATGGCCCTGCCTGACCCCGGCGAGCTCCAGCCTACCGCAGACGCGCCGGCGCCCATCACGGTGGAGCATGTTCGAGAGGCCAACCCTCGTCGCGGGCTCACCTATGACAAGGCCGGCGACATGCACTACGACATCATCTCGGCCTTCATCAAGAGCATGCGCGGGTCAGACCCAGACGCTGCGCTGTACTGGCTTGCCCGCATGATTGACTCTGGCGAGGATCCCAAGTTCATTGCCCGACGCATCTTCATCCTGGCGAGCGAAGACATCGGCAATGCCGACCCGCAGGCCTTGCTGATTGCCGAGGCTGCCTTCAAGTCATGCGAGGTCATTGGCTATCCGGAGTGCCGCATCAACCTTGCTCAGGCGGTCATCTACATGTGTCTGGCTCCCAAGAGCAATGCCGCAGAGGCTGGCATCGACGCCGCCCTTTCCGAGGTGCGCAACGGCCCGGTTCGCGAGGTGCCCAACCACCTGCGCGATCGGCACAGGCCTGGCTCTGAGAACTACGGTTCCTACCTCTATCCGCACGACTATCCTGGCGGCTGGGTCCAGCAGCAATATCTGCCCGACGGGCTTGAGCGCGGCAGCTTCTACCACCCGGGACCGCGTGGCTGGGAAGCGTGGCGCACCGAGGCCATCGGACGCGACCGCGCGGGGGAGTAACAGCGGAGTCCTAGCCTCTACGCGAGCTCGCGGGGCGGCTGGTACCAGACGACAGTCCCGCGGACGCAGAGATCAGCGTTGTCGATGACAAGGTCGTCAGGACATTCCTCGTAGCTTTCGGCAGAAAGCAGCGTCTTGGTTGACCCGCGCTGCATCCTTCTCACGATCATGGATAGGCCCTCCTCACCGGGCACGTCTACTGCCACGAGCGAGCCTGACGAGGCGGGCGTGTCAGGGTCGACGACGGCAAGGCTGCCGGCGGGCAGCACGCGCGTCATGGACGAGTCCATCTCGACGAAGAAGGCATGCGGGTGCCTGAGCCATATGGCGTCGGACTGAAAGTGCGCTGGCGCCTTAGGACCTTTTCCCGCATCTGAATGAGCACGGCCGTCTTGGAGGGACTGTAGCCTAAGCTGCGAGGAGAGTCCCCGCGTCTCAGACTTGAGGTCGTCTGGGGTGAGGCCAAAGCGCTCGCAGATCGTTTGCGCGTTGTGCTCGCGCAGCGCCTCGATGATGCCGCTCTCCCACTTGTTGACGGTCTCTCGCGTAACGTGAATTGCGTCTGCAAACTCCTGCTGCGTCAGGCCTTCGCGCGAGCGGAGGGCCTTGATGTTGTCACCAATGACGGACATGGCAAACCTTTCGTGTTGAGCGTCACATCCAACCCAAAGAGAATGATGAAACGAATCTTGCATTCACTTTATCTATGATGTTAAGATTGGAAAAGCGAATTTTAATATCTCATAAAGGAGTGTGATGGTCAAGAGAAGACGAGGTTATTCAACATAAAGAGGGTAATTCCTTTTGTATTGCTTAATTAGTGATGTTTAAAGCACGAAAAATGGTCGGATGGGAAACGTTGGGAGGGTGCCATGCCAGGTCCTGAGCTCGGAAGGATGATTGATGGCAAATACGAGCTTATTGCCCCCATCGGCAAGGGCGGCATGTCGGTGGTGTGGCTCGGCCGGGACCTGCGGCTCGACAAGCTGTGGGCGGTGAAGGAGATTCGTCCTGACGGCAGGGGAAAGAGCAGGGCAACCAGTCGGCGCGCCTTGATAGACGAGGCCAACTTCATAAAGCGCCTTGACCATCCCGCCATTCCTCGCGTGGTGGACATGGTGGAAGACGGAGGCTCGTGCTTTGTGGTGATGGACTATGTCGATGGCCGTCCGTTGTCTCAGGTGCTGCGGGAGCGCTCTGTGCCCTTCGAGCAGGACGACGTGGTGGGGTGGGGCATACAGCTCTGTGACGTCCTGGGCTACCTCCATGCGCGAACCCCTCCGGTCGTGTACAGAGACCTCAAGCCGTCAAACGTCATGCTGCGGGACGATGGGTCGCTCAAGCTGGTTGACTTTGGCATTGCGGACGAGCTGCTTCCCGGGCGTGGGGGCGATGGCAGATGCATCGGCTCCCCAGGGTATTCGGCGCCCGAGCAGGTTGACCGAAAGGTGCACGAGGCAACTCCCACAGATGCTCGAGCGGATGTCTATGCGCTGGGCGCGACCCTCTTCTCGCTGGTCACGGGCATCGTGCCCACCCGCGTCGGGCCCCTTGGCAGCGATGTCGCCATCAAGTTTGACCTTGTCCCCATCAGGCAGGTCAATCCAGCGCTTTCAGACGGTCTTGAGCAGGTGATCGTTCGGGCAACCATGCATGACCCTCGCGATCGATACCAGTCAGTCGCAGAGATGCGCTATGACCTTGAGCACTACGAGGAGCTCACTCAGCAATACCGCAGCAACCTGCAGCGCAAGGTGCGCGTCTTTGCCAGGTGGGTCAGGGCGTCGGTCGCTGCGTGTCTTATGGGCGTTGCGCTTGTGGTTGGGAGCGTCATGGTTCGCAACAGCTCGTACGACGCCATCATGCATCGGGCGGGCATCTCAGACGCCAGCGCGGCGCAAGAGGCGTATGCCCAGGCCATTGGGGTTGCACCCTCTCGTGCCGAGGCGTACGAGGGGCTCCTGAACGCCTTTAAGTCCGACGGCGTTCTTTCTACGGATGAGTCTGACCTCTGGATGCGCATCTGGCAAGAGCACGGACGGGAGGTGGAAGGCGACAGCCTTGGCGCGCGCGTCTGCTATGACGCAGGCGTGCTCTACCTCTGCTACTTCGATGCCCAGAGCACATGGAGCGAAAAAGGAGAGGACGTCAAAAGGGCTACGGGTGATGCGGCCATGCAGCGCGTCTCGCGCGCCGTCCCCTGGTTTGAGCGATCCGTGCGCGCCTGCGACCCTGCGGCCGGCAACTATGCCGGGCTTGTGGTGGACGAGCACCTGGACGAGTATGCCGCATCCGAGGTCTATCTGACCGTAGGGGAGTTCTATACGCGCCTCTCCCGCGCGTATGACGAGGGAGGCGACGTCACGGACGTCTTCCAGTCCTTTTGGAATGCCCTCGAGGCATGCGTGGTGGGCACAGGGGAAGAGCCTGCCCTCCTGAGTCGTGCAGAGCCCATCGTCTGCCTACGTCTCTATCAGGTTGCCTTCGATTCCATCGCAAGCTCAACGTACCTCTCAGGCTTCATGCACGCGGGCGTGACGAAGCAAGAGGCACTGCGGCTGCTCGACGCGGCAAAGGAAGGGGCGGACAGCCTAGAGGAGTTCTCACGTGCCAATGCCGTGGCTGCGGGAGCGCTGTTCGACGAGCTCGAGCTTGGGTATGAGGTGGCGCTCGACAACGTGTCGCGTACCTTTGGGAACCCCGTCGCCTCGATGCAGGCGCTCATCGGTGGCGTGGGGAGGTGACCGTGCTGGAAGACATTCTGCTCCGTGGGGGAGTGTGCCTGCTTCTCGTCTCGTTCGTTCTTGCGGTCTGTGCGGTTCGCGACTTCGTCCGCCTCGATATTCGCGGGGCACTTGACGACCTGTCGGGAAAGCGGCGTGCGCGTGGGATCGAAGAGATGGCAACGCATTCCGCGGGAGGGCTTCGGCGCCCTAAGGAGCTCGTGGCTGCCCATCCTCCCGACAGAAGTCCGCGGGCGCAGCTGCCTTACGAGGTGGTGGACGATGCACAAGAGACGCTGTTGGACGAGCTGGACAGTCTTACCTATGTGCTCCCAAACCACAGGTGACGCAAGCAGATGAAGAGTTGCCAAATCGGCAGATGAGGAGTTGGGCTTATGGGTGATCGGACGTCTGGCAATGGCTGGAATGTGACGGGGGAGGGCGACGTCCTGCACGATGCGGGAAGGGCGTTTCTTCGCGGAGCGGTTTCGCTTGCGCTGGCCCTGTCCCTTGTGCCCTCTCGCTCGATGGAGGCGCTTGCGGAGGAGCTGCGCTCCCTTGACGCGCGCGAGGAAGCGGCCCCTTCCGCCATCCCCGCATTGGCTGGCAAAGACGGGGAGCTGCCTGCGGCCAGAGAAGATCATGGCGCTGACGAGGAGGGTGGTTCAAACGGGCAAGGTGCTGATGAGGATGCTGAAGAGCGCGCTGACAGAGAGGCGCCGTTCGTGTTGGGTGCGTCCATCAGCGGGGCGCGCGTTCCAAGGCCTTACGGCGGCCAAGAATCAAAGGATCTATGTGACGGCATCCAGTTCCTGAGCGCGGACGCCCAAGACGTGGCCATCACGTTGAGGGCCCATGACCAATCGGGAATCTCGTCCGTTGTCCTCTTTGACCCAAGGGGCGTATACAACCTGCCGGAAGGGGGCTATGCCTGTGGCCCTGACGAACAGATCGAGGTGACGATCCCGCTCATCGATGATGCGCCCTTCCGAGACGACATCGTCTTGACGTTTGCGGATGGGGTGGGAAACGAACGCACTTGGTCTCTTGGGGCAGAGGGTACCATCACGGTTGGGTCCTGCGTTGAAGAGGCAGAAAACGTTGACCTTACGGCCAATGGGGTCGCGCTCGGACACCCACGCGCGATCGTCATAGACCACGATGACCCGGTGGTCACGCTCTCGGGAATAGATGAGGGCGTGGACTACGTGCAGCCGGGCACCAAGGTGCTCCTTGAGGTCAGCGACGCACAGCTTGAATCGCTGAGGGAGCGCGACCCCCAACGTAAAGTTGCTACGTTGCGCTGGCGTGCCACACGTGAGGGCGGGGAGGAGTCCGAGGAGGCCATCACGGTCTGCGACCTTGACGAGAGCGGGCGCGCAACGATCGAGCTGGAGAAGGACGGCCGCTATTCCATCGAGGCGTGCCTCACGGACCTTGCGGGAAGGACCTCGTCCCACGTCAAAACGAAGGAGGTCGCAATCGATACGACCCCTCCCGCCTTTACGGTCGTGTTTGACCAGGACGAGGGAGACCCTACCTCCGATGAACCCACCCTATTTGATGCGCCGCGCACCGCGACGATAGCGGTCGTCGAAGACAACTTTGACGAGGGACTCATGGAAGTCCAGACCACCCATGAGGGATGGACTTCTGCGGAGCCCGAGGTCGGAACG
>JAFUBJ010000507.1 GCA_017460265.1 Atopobiaceae bacterium
AAGGGCCCCAAGGGAGTGCTCGAGCGCACGGTCTCTGAGCTGCTCGACATCGCGCTCGAGGGCGAGCAGGTCCTCGTCAAGATCCCGCGCACCCCAGGCACCGAGGACCGCTCCCACGAGGACTTCAAGCTCACCAAGGCCTACAAGGCCGCTAACGCCCAGCAGGGCCTCACCCGCACCCTCATCCACAACATGGTCGTGGGCGTCTCTGAGGGATTCGAGAAGAAGCTCGAGATGACCGGCGTCGGCTACCGTGCCACGCTCAAGGGCACCGACCTCGAGCTCTCGCTCGGCTACTCGCACCTCATCAACTACCCCGCGCCCGACGGCATTTCCTTCGAGGTTCCCGATAACACGCACATCAACGTGAAGGGCATCTCCAAGGAGCAGGTCGGCCAGGGTGCGGCCGAGATTCGCGCCAAGCGTCCGCCCGAGCCGTACAAGGGCAAGGGCATCCACTACATTGGCGAGCACATCCGCAGGAAGCTCGGCAAGGCTGCCAAGTAAGCTAGGCCACATAAAAGACCATCACCCCGTCAGGTGATGGCGTGTCTCTAAGGAGAAAGAAGCAATGAACAAGTACCAGGCCAAGAGGGCAGGTCTGAAGCGTCGCCAGCGTCGCGTGCGCGCCAAGATCTTCGGCACCGCCGAGCGTCCGCGCCTCGCCGTGCACCGCACCAACGCCCACATCTACGCCCAGCTCATCGATGACGCCGACAGCAAGACCATCTGCAGCGCCTCCACGCTCGACGCCGAGTTCCGCGCAACCGGCAAGATCGGCTCCAACAAGGAGGCCGCCGAGTTCGTGGGCGAGCTCATCGGCAAGCGTGCCATCGAGGCCGGCGTGACAGAGGTCACCTTCGACCGTGGCGGCCGCATCTATCATGGCCGCGTCAAGGCTCTGGCAGACGGCGCCCGCAACGCGGGCCTCAAGTTCTAAGGAGGGGTTTTCATGCCTCGTGATCGCAAGCAGCAGCGCAGGGAGGAAACCGACCTCCAGGAGCGCGTCGTCTATATTCACCGCGTGTCCAAGACCGTCAAGGGCGGCCGTCGCATGTCCCTGCTCGCTCTGGTCGTCGTTGGCGACGGCAAGGGCAACGTGGGCATCGGCATGGGCAAGTCCGCCGAGGTGCCCCTGGCCATCCAGAAGGGCGTCGAGGACGCAAAGAAGAACATGTTCCATGTGCCCGTCACCGAGCACGGCACCATTCCGCACGACGTCGAGGGCCACTATGGCGCCGGCCGCGTGCTGATCAAGCCGGCTATCGAGGGTACCGGCGTCATCGCCGGCGGCCCTGTCCGTCCGCTCTTCGAGCTCGCCGGCATCACCAACGTGCTTTCCAAGTCCCTGGGCACCAACAACGCCCTGAACATCATCAAGGCGGCCGCCGATGGCCTGCAGCAGCTCTCCAGCCCCGCTGAGACTGCCGAGCGCCGTGGCCTCACCGTCAAGGAGATGTTCAACGGGAAGGAGGCGTAATCGCCATGGCAGACAAGCTCAAGATCAAGCTCGTGCGCAGCGCCGTCGCGTCCGTCAAGAAGGACCAGACGCTGACCTGCCGCGCCCTGGGTCTCCGCAAGATCGGCGACACCGTGGAGCAGCCCGACAACCCGTCCATCCGTGGACTGATCTTCAAGGTCAAGCACCTGGTCGAGGTTGAAGAGAACTAGGAGTCACCAAATGCAGCTCAACGATCTCCGTCCCGCGGCTGGTTCGACCAAGAACCGCAAGCGCATCGGCCGCGGCAACTCCTCAGGCCACGGCACCTTTGCCGGCCGTGGCATGAACGGCCAGCTTTCCCGCTCCGGCGGCGGCAAGGGCAAGGGCTTCGAGGGCGGCCAGCAGCCGCTCGCCATGCGCCTGCCTAAGCTCCCTGGCTTCATCAACCATGGTCGCGTCGAGTACGCGCCCGTGAACGTCGCCCGTCTCGAGGCTCTCTTCGCTGACGGCGACACCGTCGATGCCGAGGCTCTCGTGGCCAAGGGCGTCATCAAGCACGAGTTCATTCCTGTCAAGGTCCTCGGCGACGGCGAGCTCACCAAGAAGCTCACGGTCAAGGTGGACAAGGTCTCCGCCTCTGCACAGGCTAAGATCGAGGCGGCCGGAGGAAAGGTCGAGCAGGCGTGCTAAAGGGATTCGCAAACGCATTCCGCATTCCTGAGCTGAGGAAGAAGATCCTCTTCACCGTGGCTATTCTCCTCATCTACCGCTTCGGTGCGTATCTGCCCGTCCCGGGCGTGCCCTTCAGGGCCATGCTCGAGGCGTACAGCAACGCTGCCGCGGGCAGCGGTGCCCTTGCCGTGCTGAACCTCTTCTCGGGCGGCGCCCTTTCGCGCATCTCGGTGTTCAGCCTGGGCATCATGCCCTACATCACCTCGCAGATCATCATGCAGATGATGCAGACGGTCATCCCCTCCCTTGGTGAGCTTGCCAAGGAGGGCGAGGCCGGACAGCGTAAGATCACGCAGTACACCCGTTACCTCACGGTTGGCCTCGCGCTGATCAATGCCATCGGCTACCTGTTCCTCTTCCTGAGCTACGGCATCGACTTCTCGCAGTCGCCCGTTCCCACGGGTCTCCAGTACGCGATCATCGTGGGCACCATGCTCGTTGGCGCCATGATTATCATGTGGCTGGGCGAGGTCATGACGCAGCGCGGCATTGGCAACGGCATGTCGCTCATCATCTTCACCAACATCATGGCTGGCCTGCCCACGGCGCTCATCTCGTCGCTGCGGACCTCTGGCACCGGCATGATCTTGACGATCATCACCATCGTGGTGATCTTCGCCATCATCCCGCTGATCGTTTACATCGAGCGCGGCCAGCGCCGTATCCCGGTGCAGTACGCCAAGCGCGTGATTGGCCGCAAGATGATGGGTGGTCAGTCCACCTACCTGCCCATCAAGGTGAACACGGCGGGCGTCGTGCCCATCATCTTTGCCTCGGCAATCCTGTACCTCCCTGCGCAGCTGGCGGTCTTCTTCCCCAACGTGCAGTGGATGCAGAGCTTTGCCAACGCCATTTCCACTGGCTGGATCAACTGGGTGCTGTCTGTGTTCCTGATCGTCTTCTTCGCGTACTTCTACACCTCTATGGTGTTCAACCCCGAAGAGACGGCCGACCAGCTCCGCAAGGCGGGTGGCTTCATCCCGGGCGTTCGCCCTGGCTCCGCCACGGCTGTCTACATCAAGTCGGTGCTCGACCACATCACGCTTCCGGGTGCCTGCTTCATGGCAGCACTTGCCGTGATTCCGTCGATCATCTTCTACTTCACGGGCAACCCGCTCATCCAGGCCTTTGGTGGCACGTCGATCCTGATTATGGTCGGCACGGCAATGGACACCATCGCCTCGCTCGAGAGCCAGCTCAAGATGCACAACTACGAGGGATTCTTCAAGTAATCTCGCGGAACGCGTCAAACCAGATGCAAAGGGCGCCCTTCGGGGCGCCCTGGTTGCGTGCGGACTACCCGGAACGTCCAACGGCATAGCCCGTTCCGCTGCACACGGCGGAACAGGCAATGCCAATCGTCCTTTGGAAGCGTTTCCCTAATCGCCAACTGGGAAAACGCAAACATAACGCTTCCAAAGGACGATTGGCAAAATACCCCACCCCTCACCGATGTTGGTTGCGCCAATTTCCCAAACACTGGCACCATGGCCGCTCAAGCGAGTATCCTTAAAGCGTCCGTACATAGAGAGACGAACGAGAAAGGCATCCTCATGAACATTGTTTTGCTTGGTGCACCCGGTGCTGGCAAGGGCACGCAGGCCCAGAAGCTCGTCGAAGACTTCCACGTGGCGCATATCTCCACCGGCGACCTGCTCCGTGCGGCCGTCAAGGCCCAGACCGAGCTGGGCATCAAGGCCAAGGAGTACATGGACGCCGGCAAGCTGGTTCCCGACGACCTGGTCATCGGCCTGGTCAAGGAGCGCCTTGCCGAGGACGACGCCAAGATCGGCTTCATCCTTGACGGCTTCCCGCGCAACACCGCGCAGGCCACGGTCCTCGACGCCGAGCTCGCCGAGATGGGCATCGCCCTCGACGGTGCCCTGCTCGTCGACGTTGCCTTTGACGTCATCGTCAAGCGCCTCAGCTCCCGTCGCACCTGCCGTGCCTGCGGCTACACCGCTGGCCCGACCGTGACCGTCTGCCCGCGCTGCGGCGGCGAGATGTACCAGCGCGACGACGACAAGCCCGAGACCATCCAGAAGCGCCTTGACACCTATCAGGCCCAGACCGAGCCGCTCATCGAGTACTACGGCGGCAAGGGCATCCTGATCAAGGTCGACGGCGACCGCCCCGTGGACGATGTCTACGAGGACGTCAAGAAGGAGCTTGGTCTCTAAAGACCACAGAAGCGAGAGGAACGCGCCCCGCTCGTCGGGGCGCACCCATGCGCGGCAGGCCGGGGGACTTGTGGCGCATCCCATCGGTTCTTCACAGCAAAGGAAGCGCACTACCATGATTCACATCAAGTCCCCAGAGGAAATCGAGGAATACAAGGCTGCTGGCTCGCTCTCAAAGGCGGCGCTGCGCCTTGCGGGGTCGCTTGTCAAGCCGGGCATCTCCACCATGGAGATTGACCGCGCCGTCGAGGGCTTCATTCGTCTGCACGGTGGCATCCCCGCGTTCAAGGGCTACGGCGGCTTCCCCGGAAGCATCTGCGCAAGCCCCAACGAGGCCATCGTGCACGGCATCCCCAGCCCCACGACCTTCCTGAACGAGGGTGACATCATCTCCATCGACACGGGCGCCACGGTCAACGGCTGGGTGGGCGACAATGCCTGGACCTTCTACGTGGGCACGCCCTCGACCGAGGTGCAGGGCCTGTGCGAGGTCACGCGCGACTGCCTCAAGGCGGGAATCGAGCAGGCCAAGCCTGGCAACCATCTGGGCGACATTGGCCATGCCGTGCAGAGCCTGGCGGAGAGCCACGGCTATGGCGTCGTGCGCGAGTACGTTGGTCACGGCGTCGGTCGCGTCATGCACGAAGATCCCAACGTCCCTAACTACGGCAAGAGGGGTCGTGGCGTCAAGCTGCAGGTCGGAATGATCATTGCCATCGAGCCCATGATCACGCTTGGCACCTATTCCAATCATGTGCTTGCCAACGGCTGGACCGTTGTCACCGACGACGGCCTTCCCGCGGCTCACTACGAGAACACCATTGCCATCACGGCCGACGGCCCCGTCATCCTGACGGCCGACGAGCAAGGCCCATGGTGCAAAATGCAGGGGGGAGAGAAGTAAGGCCCTGCAGGTTGAGAGTTAAGGAGCTCGCCTAACCCTCTTCGCTCATGCGCTGCGCGAAATCGCTCAGAGGGTACGGCGAGCACCTCTTCTCTGCAGCAGGCCGTTTGCTTCAGTTCTG
>JAFUBJ010000046.1 GCA_017460265.1 Atopobiaceae bacterium
AAGAAAGAAAGGCACGTCATGGCACAGGGTACTGTTAAGTGGTTCAACCCCGACAAGGGCTACGGCTTCATCTCTCGTGAGGATGGGGACGACCTGTTTGTGCACTATTCCGAGATCCAGATGGATGGCTTCAAGACTCTGGACGAGGGACAGGCTGTCGAGTTTGAGATTACGACCGGCCAGAACGGCAAGCTCCAGGCTTCCGCAGTCCGCAAGATCTAGTCTCATCAACATCACTTTGTGAGGCAAAAAGGGGAGGGTCGCAAGACCCTCCCCTTTGTCATGTGGCTCGAACCCCGGCAAAGCCTCTCCATCTTCCTTCCAGACACCGCGGAGCGTCAAAGCGCTACCATTGACCGCGTGCAAAAAGTGAAATCGCAACACGGGAAGGAAGTCATCCATGACGGAAGAGGAGCTGAAGGCCAAGGCAGAGGCATTTGTAAACGATGTCTGGGAAGACGTCGTTGAGGATATCCGTTCCTTGGTAAAGATTGAGTCGGTGGAGGACCTTTCGACGGCGGGTCCTGGCGAGCCGTGGGGGCATGGTCCCTTCTTGGCCATGAGCAAAGGCCTCGAGATTGCGGCTCGTCTTGGGCTGGAGCCGCATGACTGTGACGGCTACATTGGCTATGCCGACTTGCCGGGCCTGTCCGAGACCCAGGTTGCTACCATCGCTCATACCGACATCGTTCCCATAGGGACCGGCTGGTCCGTACCACCGCTCGACGTGACCAGGAAGGACGGCTATCTGCTTGGCCGCGGCGTCCTTGACGACAAGGGGCCCTTCGTGCTGTCGCTCTACGCGGCAAAGTTCTATGCTGACGAGGTTGCACGGACGGGAGAGAGGCTGCCGTACACCCTTCGTTGCTTTGTTGGGTGCAACGAGGAGACCTCGATGAACGATGTCGAGTGGTACCTCGAGCACTATGATGCCCCCGCCTTCCTCTTCACGCCCGACGCAGACTTCCCGCTGATCTGCGGCGAGAAGGGCATCTTCCACGGCATCTTCCGCACCAACGTCCCCGTTGTCGAAGAAGCGGCCCGTCTAAGGGAGTTGGATGCCGGCACCGTTGCCAACGCCATTCCGGGCGTGGCTTCCGCCATCGTCAGCTCCGACGCGGCAGACGGCCTTGAGGGCAAGGTTGGCTTTACGCTTGAGGCCGTCGACGAGGGGCTGACGAGGATCGTCTCACATGGCGTGGGCGGACATGCCGCCTTCCCCGAGGGAACGGTCAACGCCATTGGCAGGCTGTCGACGCTGCTGCTTGAGCAGGGCGTCACGGAGGGCTGCGAGGGCCTTGACGCCTTCGTGCGCATGGTTGACGTAATTGCCAACACGAGCGATGGGGAGCCCCTCGGCATCGCCTCGGAAGACGAGGTGTTTGGCGCGCTCACCATGAACGCCGGCGTCATCAAGACGCTTCCCGATGGTTCCATGACCATCACGATGGACGTGCGCTACCCGCGCTCGATCGCCATCGAGGACATCATCGCCGCCTTCAAGCGCCTTGCGGCCGAGCATGGATGCACCTTTGAGGAGGGGATGTATCACGCTCCCTTCTACATGGACCCGTCGCTTCCTGCCATCCAGGCGCTGTTGGACACCTACCGTGACTACGTCGATCCTCAGGCTGAGCCGTTCGTGATTGGTGGCGGAACGTATGCCCGACACTTCCCTCGTGCCTGCGCCTTTGGTCCGCATGACCCGAGCATCGTCGACCCAGACTGGGTGGGCATCGAGCATGGTCCCGACGAGGGCGTGAGCGAGGAGTGCCTCAAGACGGCGCTCAAGATCTACATCGTGTCGATAGCGCGACTCATGGAGCTTGACCTGGCCTAGCCGAGGCGCACCTCTTCATCGTCAGGAATGAGGGCGGTCCAGTCCTCGAGGAAGAACTCTGCGGCATCGTGGACGTCCTCGATAAGCTGGGCCGTCTCGTCTGACTTGACGGCGCAGGTGATGAATCCCGCCTCGCGCGCAACGCGCAGCCCTGGCTCTATGTCCTCGAAGACCATGCACCGCGTGGGGTCGACCCCCAGACGACGAGCCGCCTCCAGATAGATGTCGGGCTCGTCCTTGGTGGTGCCCACGTCACGCGCATGGACGCGGACGTCAAAGAGCGCCTCGACGTCCACATGCTCCATCGACGAGATGAGCTTGGGCTCATTGGAGGTCGCAAGGGCCGTCTTGATGCCGAGGGAACGAAGCTTCTTGATATATTCCTCGGCGCCAGGCCTAAGCGTGACCTTGGTCCTATAGAGCGCCGAGCTCAGCCGCGTCCATTCTTCGCAGATGTCTGCGGGGTCCTCGTCAAGATGGTAGGTCTCGATGGTGTACTGGGCGCCCGACGAAAAGCCAAGAACCGTAAGGATGCGCGCGTATTCCGTGGTGTAGGGGATGCCGCGGGCTCCCAGGAAGGCGCGGTCGACCTCTTCCCAGATCCAGCCGGTGTTGGCAATGGTTCCGTCGAAATCGAAGATGGCTGCGTCAAAGGCGGGTGGCCAAGGGGGAGTGGTGTGCATGCGGGCTCCTTGTTGGTGCTGGACGACTGATTGAGTCTACCAGAGGACGGGGCGCGCGGGCGAGTGATGCCTACTGGTCGCGCTCGCTCGGGGCATCCTCAATGGAGCGAATCAGCCCTGCGACGATGTCGTCTTGCGAGAACGCCCCCAAGATCCATGCGAAGTTGCGGGCGACCGGGAATATCTCGGCGTCGAGCGAGGCGCGAGCGCAGTCCAAAAACGCCTCGGACATCTCTTCGGTCGGGGCAACGGGAATGCCTTGGTCTTTGAGGAGCTGCTCGGCCTCCTGCTCGCTGAGCTCCTCCCTGAACGACCCAGGGTTCTGGTATGCGAGGGTTGCCATCTCCATGGCTACGTAGGGCGTATACGCCGGTGCAAAGCGCAGCGAGGTCGCGTAGCATGCCTGCGCGGCAAGCGTGTGCCCCTGCTTCCATTGGAAGAAGGCCATGCGGTAGTAGGCAAGCGCAAGCCCCTCAGGGTCATGCGCAATGGTCAGCAGGTGCGTAAGAACGTCGACGGCCTCGTCGTCGCGCCCCAGCAGCTCGAGGCAGCGCGTGAGGTGGGCATGGGTGCGGGCGTCGAGAGGCGCGAGCTCCACAAGACGGCGGGCATGCGTGAGGGCCCCTTCGAGGCTGCCTTGCATGAGCAGCGAGACTGACATCAGGTAATGCGCCTGGAAATACGTCTGGGGAACAAGGGAGGGAAGCCTTCCTGCATAGGCAAAGAGCCGGTTATAGAGCGCCCGCTCGACGTACGAGGGGAAGAAGCGATACTCGATGTTGGGCGTGTCGGCATAGAGGCCGGCATCGTCTATGGGCGCAAGTACCTCCTCGATGACCCGCTGCGCCTCGGAGGGCGCCTTTTGCGAGAGGAGCTCGCCGGCACGTTGCACCGCAAGCGAAAGCGGGTCTCCCGCAAGGAATTCCCTGCCGATTGCCTGGGCATCCTCCTCGAGGGTTCCCGCAATGAGCTTGTTCACGGTGCGTTCTGCGGCGGTTCGTACCGTGGGGTCGGGAGCGTCGCCTGCCAGCTCCATGATGAGGTGGACGTTATGCTCGGTTGTGTCGCCCAACTTGGACATGATGTCTGCCGCCATGAGCTCGCGACCGCTGCCCTCGTCGATGGCGAGCCCCGACACGCGCTCTGTTCCCAGCGACTCAGACCAGGGGCGGGCGATCTTTCTTGTGGAGAGCGAGACGGGCTCGTAACGTCGTGGTGGGCAGAACCTGCGCTCGCCAAGGTCGAAGGTCTGCTCGACAGGGCGAAGGATGCCCTCCTCAAGACGCATGGCTGGGGCAAAGCTGTGGTAGACCGACGATAGGTCTCCCAGGTCAGAGAGGTCAAGGTGCGAGAAGCGCCAGCGGTCGAAGTCAACGGAGAGGTAGCATGCGTGTCGCGTTGCGGTCTGGACGGAGCCTGCTACCCACACGTGCTTGATGAGCTCGGAGCACCTGAACGCGGCGTTGGCCACAAGCAGGGCAAGACGAAGCGCATAGTCGGAGGCTGCCTTGCGGCGCATCTCGCGGCTGGTTGCCACGAGGCCAAGATCCTCGACAAACCTCGTTGCCGGGAAGGTGGCCTCTGGGGGAAGCTCGATCTCGAATGCGACGTTTCCATCAGCCACATTGACGCGCCAGCTGGCCGAAAGACGATGGGGGAGCTGGAAGCTTTCGATGGCGGTCGAGATCGCCATGCGGACTGCCCACTCCGTGTCGGGGGACTCGTCGTCAGTGATGGGGATGTGGTCAGCGAGGCTGGGCGCCTGCGCCGCTATGGAATGCGTGAGCTTCTGGAGAAGCTGGAAGTGCTCTTCGACCTCGTGCGCATCAGGGTCGTCAAAGTAGGTATCTGAAAAGCGCAGCGCATTGAGCGCCGCCTCTAGGGAGAGCACGCGGATCTTTGCGCGGTAGGGAAGGCGCTGGTCGGTTATGCGCAGGTAGAACATCCCCGATGCCGGAGGACGTACGATGCGTATGCGTGGAAGCTTGACATCCTCTTTGAAGAGTCCTGCCTCGACCAGCATGCGCGCCGCGAAGCGCTCAAAGGGAGAGGGCGCATCTGTGCCTTCCGCCTCTCTTGTGCGGATATCGCCCACAAAGAGCTTGAGCTCGGCTATGGGGTCTGCGACACCCACGATGCGCTCGGAAAGCGCGGCAAGGTCGAGCGAGCTCGGAGGGTTGACGCCCATGTCCCACTCGTCGAGGGAGGTCACGCTTGGCGTGATGTCAACTTCGGGCTTGTCGTCAGTGGCGACCGTGCGATTCGCGACAGCGGGCACGTCCTCTGCAGGCGTGGAGGCAATGGCGACAGCGTTCTCTATGGGGGAGCCTGCCACCTTGCCCCTTCTTGCCAGAAACAGGGCGCAAGAGCCAAGCGTGCCTACCAGCGCACCTGTCAGCACGATGGCAAGCATCTGGGCGCCAGAACCAACCGCCACGCCCAAGGCAAGAGCGACAAGCGCCACTTCCACAAGCGGTACGAGCGTACCGTGTGAAAAGATGGGCTTGTGGTTGTCGGCTCCGCGTCTTGCCATGAGGCTCCTTTATGGGGTGTGTTCTCTTTATATACCCAACAGGCGGCTTCGTAAGCGACCAGTCAGCTTGCTTTAAACGTCATGACACCACGATGGCGTTCTTTTTGGTTCAGCTGTGAATATAAGGTGATGAGCTAGCATGGTGAATTAAGTGGTATAAGAGAAGCAATGCCTCGGCAATCCGAGGTGATCCAAAGAAAGGAATCATGTATGCGTACTCCTAAGCACAACATCGTAGTTGCCGCCGGCCTTGCCAGCGCACTGGTTCTTGGCGTCTGCGGCTGCTCCGTCAGCAGCGAGTCCACCTCGACCTCGACGCTGACCACCGAGGTCACCGACGAGGAGGGCACCACCACGACGACCACGACCGAGTCGACCTCCACGGTTGGCACGGACGGTGCCTCCTCCAGCTCCTCGACGACCACCCAGAAGACCATCAGCATCGATACCTGGGATGCCGCCTGGATGGGCACGAGCAGCACGGGAGACTCGGTCTTCTATGCGCAGTCGCCCGAGGACCTTTCGCAGGCTCTCCTCGTCTTCTACAACCCTGACACGCAGGAGCTCGAGACCTACGTCGGCGGCTTCGAGATGGTGGCTGACAACGCGCTGAAGATCACCGACATCGGCAACGGCAACGCCTTTGTCTTCGAGATCCTCTCTGACGAAAACGGTGCGGCGGAGCTCAACCTGGGAGACGAGCACGGTACGGCGACCCTCAACTCCTGCGACATGGATGCTCTTATCGATGCAATTTCCGAGGTTGACACCGAGGGTGTGTTCATCAGCTAGCAGCGTTTATCGCTATAGACGGCCAAGAGCGGCTGGGAGGCTTTTCTCCCAGCCGCTCTTTTGTTTGGCGGTTGTGCGCCTGGCGTGAAGAAGTGGACGTTTTCGATTTGATGGCAGATTGTCCTTGAAAATATGAACAGATGCTCATATATTTGTCTCATAAGAACAAAGGAGGACTCATGACTGCCAAATATGAGGGCCACGAGCTCGACGAGTCCGTCGTCTGCTTCCTGTCGGACGAGGACGTCATTTACGAGGCAACGCAGATTTTTGACGCGCTGTCTGACTACACGCGCTTCCGCATCCTCGCGGCTCTGTGCGAAGGGGACCGCGGCGTCTCTGACCTGCAGGAAGTCTGCCAAGTCTCTCAGTCTGCCATCTCGCATCAGCTGAGGATGCTGCGCGACCGTGGGCTCGTGACGGCGCGCAGGGAAGGCCAGCGCGTCATCTACCGTCTTGCAGACGAGCATGTGGCGCTCCTCATCAGTGTTGGCTTGAGCCACGCGGCAGAGATGACCGGCAAGGAGGGTGAGTGATCATGGCTGTCAAAGAGCTGGTTCATGAGGAAGAGGAGCAGGAGCTCTGCGGTTGCGACGGCTGCTGCGAACACGAACATGAGCATGACCACGAGTGCGAGTGCGGTTGCGAGCACCACCACGAGCACGAGCACGGATGCACGTGCGATCACGACCATGACCACGAGCACGAGTGCGATTGCGAGCACCACCACGAGCATGGTCATGACCACCACCATGACCACGAGCATCATCACCATCATGACCATGGCTCCTGCTCGTGCGGCTGCGACCATGACCACGTTCCCGAGACGCGTGAGCTCTCGGAGGAGCCGACGCTTTCCTATCACGTGCTTGACATAGACTGCCCCAGCTGCGCGCTCAATGCCCAAAACGCCGTCCGTATGCTCAAGTGCGTGAAGGATGCGCGAATCGTCTATGCCACCTCCACGCTTGACGTGGTGCTCGAAGAGGGTGCGGATTCGTTTGAGTCCCGACGCGAGATTCTCAAGACAATACGTTCGTGCGGGCAGGACCTCGACCTGAGCCAGGAGGAGCTCGAGGAGCTTTCCGCCCAGCGCAGCTGGTACCAGGAGAATCGCGAGCGTCTGCTCATGTGCATCTCGGGCATGGCCCTCGTCGCGGGCCTCGTCGCCGATCGCGTCATGGGAAACGAGGTGCGCGCCATTCCCTTCTATGTCATCGCTGCCGTGGCAGGGTTGGTGTTTGTGGCACCGATGGCCTTCGCGTCGCTCAGGCGCCGCACGGCCGACATGAACGTGCTCATGGGCATCGCCGTGCTCGGTGGTCTCATCATGGGCTTCACGGGCGACCCCTCGACCTTCGAGGACGCCGGCATCGTCATCCTCCTCTACCAGATAGGGGAATGGCTCGAAGGCTGGTCCATGCGCAAGACGTCAGGCTCCATCAAGGAGCTCATGGACCTTGCGCCCGAGCTCGCACACGTGGTTGAGGGCGACGCCGTCCACGACGAGGAGGTCGTCGAGGTCGAGGAGGGCGAGCGCATCCGTGTCCTTCCCGGCGAGCGCGTTCCCCTTGACGGCATCATCCTCTTGGGATCGTCCGCGTTCAACGAGGCCGCGATCACGGGAGAGAGTACGCCCAAGGACAAGGGCGTGGGCGACGAGGTCTTTGCCGGATCGCTCAACACCTCTGGCGTGGTCGAGCTCGAGGTTACGGCTGACGAGGACTGCACGATGCTGTCGCGCATCGTGTCGATGGTCCAAGGCGCCCAGGCCGAGAAGGCCCCGTACGAAAGCTTCATCGACCGCTTCGCCGCGGTGTACACTCCCATCGTGATGGGCTGCGCCGTCGTGGTTGGCGTGGGCGCGCCGCTGGTGCTCTCGCTCGTGAATGGATTCTCGGGCTCGCTGTGGCATGACTGGGTGTACCGCGCCCTGTCGCTTCTGGTCGTCGCATGCCCCTGCGCCCTCGTCATCTCCACGCCGGTCTCCTTTGTGTCCGCCATCACACGTGCGGCCAAAAACGGCGTGCTGGTCAAGGGCGGCGCCTACTTTGACATTGCGAGCAAGGTGACGGCGATGGCGTTTGACAAGACCGGAACCCTCACCACGGGCAGGCCCGCCGTCGTTGCCGTGCGCTCGTTTGCGGGCGCGACCGAGCGGGAAGTCATCGACGTCGCGCATGCCCTCGAGGAGTCGTCGACGCACCCGCTGGCGCGTGCCGTGGTGACCAAGGCCCACGAGGCAGGCTCGGAATGCGTTGCCGCCCAGGACGTGCGCGAGCTGGCGGCCCAAGGCGTGCTTGGGTCGGTTTCGGGAAGCGCGTGCGCCATCGGCAAGCGTGCGTTTGCCTGCGAGCAGGGAACGGTCGGCGAAGACGTTGACCTGGCCATCGAGGAGCTGAGCGCGCAGGGTGCCACCTCGCTTGTGGTCATGCGTGACGGCGCTGCCATCGGCGTCATCGGCATTGCAGACAGCGTCCGTCCCGAGGCGGCCGAGGCAATGGCGGCGCTGCGCAAGGCCGGCAGCGTCAAGTCCCTCGAGATGCTGACCGGAGACATCCGCCAGGCGGCGGAAGCGGTCGGCCGCACGGTAGGGGTGACCCATGCCGTCGCTGAGCTGCTGCCCGACGGCAAGGTGCAGTACGTGCGCGATCTGCAGGCGCAAGGCGAGGTGGTCGCCATGGTCGGCGACGGCATCAACGATGCCCCCGCGCTCGCCACGGCAGACCTTGCCATCACGATGGGCGCTGCTGCCTCTGACACGGCGCTCGAGGTGGCCGATGTGGCGCTTCTCTCCGACGACCTCAGGCAGCTGCCGCGCTTTGTTGAGCTGTCCGTGCGGACCATGCACGTGGTGATGGAGAACATCTGCTTTGCCATCCTCGTGAAGGCCCTCGTCTTCGTCTTGGTCATCGCAGGCGTGGCGGGCATGGGCGCTGCCGTCTTTGCCGACACGGGCGTGGCGCTCATCGTCATCCTCAACGGCATGCGCCTCATGATCGATTCCCGCTCGCGTTGGTGATTGGGCCTTTTGCAAGGTCTCACCTTGTTCCGACAATTCTTGCTGTCGCTCGTGTTATGAGTATCTGAAAGCCATCAGCAAGGGAGGAACGATGAGACGGTTCTGTTTGGCAGCAGCTACCTTGGCGTTGGGGCTTGCCCTGGCGGGTTGTGGCTCCAGGACGGTTGTCGTGGCAGACGGGCAGCAGGCAAACGTCATTACGGTCAACTCCACGAGCGAGGTCAGGGTCGTTCCCGACAAGGCGAGCCTTTCGCTCGAGGTGCTTGTGCAGGGCAAGACGGCGCAGGAGGCGCAAGATGCCGCCGCCGACCCGGTCAACGCGGTGCTTGACGCGCTCAAGGTGGCTGGCATCCCCGAGAAGGACGTTCAGACGACCTATGCGGGGGTCTCTCCCATCTATGACTGGTCGGGGGAGACCGAGCGCATCACGGGCTATGAGTCGCGAACGTCGTTGCAGGTGGGAGGCGTCGATGTGGACGATGTCTCATCGCTCATGGAGGCGTGCGTCGCCGCGGGCGCCACGAGCGTCAGCGGCCCAAGCTACTACGCGAGCGGCTATGACGAGGCGTACGAGCAGGCTCTTGCCGAGGCCGTAGAGGCGTCTCGCGGAAAGGCCTCGGCTGTCGCGAAGGCCGCGGGCGTCACGCTGGGTGATGTCGTGGCGGTGCAGGAAGGCTATCAGAACACGACGCTGCGCTATGAGGAGGCGGCGACGGCGGACATGGCGATGGGAGATGGGGCGGAGATGAAGATCGCCCCAGGCGAGGTGTCCATCGAGGCACAAGTGACAGTCAGCTATGCGATAGGCTAGCCAACAAGATGCGTGACTCGGAAGGGAGTATCCCCTTTGAGTCATGTGGGCTACCAACCTTCGATGGTGTCTATCTCCGCCTCGTTGCCGCACAAGAGCACGGTGTCCGGGCTTCCGCAGTGCGGGCAGATCTTGCCGTGGGCAATGGTGCCGTATGTCTTTCCGCATGCGTTGCACACCGTCACGGCTGCGATGGGCACGATCTCAAGCTCGGCTCCCTGCAGAAGGCCGCTCCTGTCGGCGGCCCAGCGCCAGCAGTCAAGCAGGTAGTCGGGCAGCACGCCCGACACCTCGCCCAGATTGAGCGTCACCTTGCGGATGGCGGTGAGCTCGTTTTGCGCCCCCACCTCCTCGAGGGTCTCGATCATGTGGAAGACGATGCCCAGCTCGTGCATGGCTACGCCTTTACGCGTCCAGGAACGCGCGGTAGCCGCGGTACGCCTCGTAGACGTCGGCCTTGCTGGCAACCTCCCAAGGCGCGTGCATGGAGAGGACAGGCACGCCGCAGTCGATGACGCTCATGCCATAGCGCGCGAGCACGTAGGCGATGGTCCCGCCGCCGCCCGCGTCAACTCTGCCCAGCTCGCAGGTCTGGAAGTGCACGCCGGCCTCGTCCATGATGCGGCGAATCTCGGCCACGTACTCGGCGCTCGCGTCGTTTGAGCCCGACTTGCCGCGCGCTCCCGTGTACTTCATGAACGAGAGCCCATGGCCTAGGAACGACGAGTTCTTCTTCTCAAAGACCGAGGCAAACGCCGGGTCGTACGCGGCGCTCACGTCGCAGGAGAGCACCTTGGAGTTGTGCAGGCAGCGGCGCAGCGCCAGGGCGCCCTCCTCGCTCGCAAGGGCGCAGATCTCTGCCATGGCGTCCTCAAAGAACGTGGAAGCCATGCCCGTGGCGCCCATGCTGCCAATCTCCTCCTTGTCCACGAGGAGCGTGGCCGCGGTGCGGCGCGGATGCTCGCACGCGAGCTGCGCCACGAGGCAGGGATAGGCATTGGAGCGGTCGTCCTGTCCGTAGCCCATGATCATCGAGCGGTCGAGGCCTAGGTCGCGCGCGGGGCCGGCCGGGACCACCTCAAGCTCGGCGGAGAGGAAGTCCTCCTCGTCGATGCCCAGCTCGTCGGCAAGGAGCTGCAAGACCTGGGCCCGCACGGGCGTCTCGTCGCCCTCCACCGTGAGCGGGCGGTTGCCCGCCAGCACGTCAAGCGCCTCGCCGGGCACGAACTCAGAGGCCTTCTTGCCCATCTGCTCGCTGCCGAGGTGGGGGAGGAGGTCCGTGATGTAGAGCACGGGGTCAAACGGGTCCTCGCCGATGCGCACCTCAACGGTGGAGCCATCCTTCTTGCAGATGACGCCATGCAGGGCAAGCGGCAGCGTCAGCCACTGATACTTCTTGATGCCACCGTAGTAGTGGGTGTCGAGGTAGGCAAGGCCGTCCGTCTCCTCCAGTGGTACCTGCTTGACGTCCAGGCGGGGGCAGTCGATGTGGGCGCCCAAAATGTTGAGGCCGTTTGCGAGCGGCTCGGTTCCCAGCTCCACCAGAAGGAGCATCTTTCCGCGGTTGACGGCGTAGACCGTGTCGCCAGCCTTTAGCGCACGTCCCTCGCGGACGCCGTCC
>JAFUBJ010000508.1 GCA_017460265.1 Atopobiaceae bacterium
TCACTGGCTTCACGCCCTGGCACAGGAGGTCGGCGACCTCCTTCTCACGCGGCGTGAGGTCAGCGGCACCCCGCACGTCGTCCCAAACCCGAGCTTGGTCGGCGGGCCGCACCAACAGGTTCTTATAGAAGTTGCAAAGATGCGCCACCATCGCACGAGCCACGCGCACGTCAAAGTCCGTGTAGGGCTTCTCCTCCATGCGGTCGAGCGAGAACACCGCTGCGGGTGCGCCGTTCAGGTCGAAGAGCACAAACGTGAGCGAGTGGCAGAGCCCCCGTGCACGTATGTAGAGATTCATGAAGTCGTCGTTGATCCAGTCGTAGGAGCCCCAGTCAATGACCTTGACGTAGGCCACCCCTCGCTGTTCGGAAACGTCTTTGTCAAGGTCAAAGTCACTCGACGAGGCGTGGGCAAAGTACTCAAGATAGAGCGAGCTCCAATGCTTGGAGATGTTGGAGAAGTACTTGTGCTCGATGTTGCGATTGCCATCGAGCATGAGAAAGACGCCTTCGTCAAACTCAACAAGCGTATGGAAGCGTTCGAGCACCATCACGCAGAACTGGTACGGCTCGTGCACGTCTCCGCATGCAAGCAGAAACTCGTTGCCCTTCTCCCAAGGAAACGACCTCTTTGTAGCCACAAGCCCTCCGATTACGGAATGACACGTGCAAATAACGAACCCATTATGGGCACGCTATGGGTAAAAATAGGATACTCAGTTCTAGCCATATTGGGCAGACGCACCAGGGGCGCACACGGACCCCAGCCTTTATGTTGCCGGAGTAAGAAGACGCCTTCTAAGCTGGTCGAGCTCTGCCTGGGTAAGCTCGCATGCAAGAAGGTACGCGGCAAACGAGCCGTAGGACTCGATCACAGCATCGTAGACCTTGCCCATGGTGTCGAGGCGCCCCATGAGCCGGCTTCCCGCAAAGGATTCGGGAGCCGCCCCTTCCGCAACAAAGCGGTCGACCTCGCGAACCGAGGCAAAGGAGTAGAGGTAGTCCCGTACGATGTCGGTGCGCGATACGCCAGCCAGCCCCAAAAGCAGCATTGCCACTACGCCCGTTCGGTCCATCCCCGCGGCGCAGTGAAAGAGCGCGCACTCCTCGAAGGGCACGCTTGCAAGAAAGGCCATGGCCTGCCGGATTGTCTCATGGTTCTCGAGCATCGCCAGGTACCCGCGCGAAAGGTAGTCCATGTTCTGCTGGGCCGCGGCAAACGCAGGGTCAGAGAGGTTCTGTCCCAAAAGCGTCACGTTCTTCCACGTGATGTCATGTTCGCGCGCATAGGGGCAGGTGAGTTCGGGACTCTCCCCCGACCCACGCAGGTCGAGCACATGGGTCAACCCGTAGGAACGAAGATAGGCGCGGTCTTTCTGGCTGATGCATCGCGTGGACCCACAGCGCAGGAAGCGGTGCGCGATTGTGGGGCCATCGGGCGTCTCGTAGCCACCCAAGTCGCGCAGGTTCATGGCGCTCGGCACGTCAAGTACCCGCACGCCGTCAGCGTCGGGCACGTGTATCTCGCCAAACAGACGGTCAAAGAGGCCCATCGCCGCCTCGCCTCCTTAGCGCGACAATCCGAACGCCGAGATGACGCTCTCGATGCTCTCGAGCGTCGAGTCAACCTGACGCAAAAGCGAAAGCGACGAGTCAACCGCCTGGACAAGCTCTTCGTCATTTGGGTTGGGCAGTGCCTCGATCGTCGTGATCGACCGCGTCACGACAGGACGCACGTCCTGCTCAAGGCCCACCAGCGCCTGAACGACGTCCCCGAGCGAGGCAAGGTTTTGGAAGAGACGCGACGTATCGAGGTAGTCCACGTTTTGGGAAATGGGCCCCAGCGCATTGTCGGAGACGTCGAGCAAGACGTCTGAGAGGCCACGCACCACCACGGCGTCGTTTCCGACCTTCGGAAGGTGAGTGGCAAGCACCCAGAGCGGCCCAGACGTCTCGTCGTGAATGATGTGGGCAGACTCGCTAACGTCACCGATGGCACCCTTGATGCCGTCGACGTCCAGCGCCTCGAACGATTCCCGAAGCGCGGTGAGACTTGTGGTAAGCCGCTGCGTCTCGCTGCGCACGCGCTCGGCCGACTGCGAGAGCCTCACTCCTCCTGCGGCGACTGCTCCCAACAGCACAACGACCAAGACAACGAACGCAATGCAGCCGGTCCTAAAGGCAGAGCCGCTCTTCTTGGCATATGCTTCCCTCGTCATGGCCTCTCCCCTCCACACGGCCGGATGCGCAAA
>JAFUBJ010000509.1 GCA_017460265.1 Atopobiaceae bacterium
CAGAAGATGATCAGCGACGGCTGCGACGTCCTCTTCCATGCCGCTGGCGGCACGGGCGTGGGCATGCTCGAGGCCTGCAACGAGGCTGGCGTCTGGAGCATCGGCGTCGACGCCGACCAGGCTGCCGTCTTCCCTGACTACACCACCATCATCGCCTCCGCGCTCAAGCGCACTGACAACGCCATCGTCCAGATCTCCAACGGTCTTATGGACGGCAGCGTCAAGGGTGGCGAGACCATCGTCCTGGGCGCCAGCGACGACGCCGTGGGCCTGGCTGACACGCACGACAAGCTTCCTGATGACATCTATCAGGCGACCCTTGACCTCTTCGAGAAGATCAAGGCTGGCGAGATCGCGGTTCCGGCCAACGAGGCCGAGTACAACGAGTACGTCAAGACCCTCTAAGGCATATTCGCATAGAACCGCGCGACGGGGCGTCCTCGGAAACGAAGGCGCCCCTTCTCTTTTGCATATACGGGTCGAGCAAAAATAGCTTGTTTCGCAGGCTAGTTCTTCACCCCATCTCCACTATTATTGATGTGTCTATGCAATCAAAGGGAGGTGGCACGTGGAAGCAAGTCCGGAGTATGCGGTGCAGATGCACGGAATCCTGAAGACCTTTGGCGCCTTCACGGCCCTCGACCATGTGGACCTTGACGTCAAGAAGCAGACGGTCCACGCGATCTTGGGTGAGAACGGAGCCGGAAAGACCACGCTCATGAACATCCTCTATGGCCTCTACCAGGCCGACGAGGGCGACATCTTCATGGGTGGCCAGAAAGTCAGCATCACCAATCCGACCGACGCGATCAAGCACGGCATTGGCATGGTGCACCAGCACTTCATGTTGGTGGAGAACTTCACGGTGACCGAGAACATCATCCTCGGCGACGAGGTATGCGGCTCCGCTGGCGTTCTTGACATGGCTCGTGCGCGCAAGGAGGTCATGGCACTCGTCAACGAGTATGGCTTTGACGTTGACCCCGACGCCAAGATCGAGGACATCACCGTCGGCATGCAGCAGAGGGTCGAGATCCTGAAGGCGCTCTATCGTGGTGCCGAGGTCCTCATCCTCGATGAGCCCACCGCCGTCCTCACCCCGCAAGAGATCGAGAAGCTCATCGAGATCATGCATGACCTCATCGCCAAGGGCAAGACGATCATCATCATCACCCACAAGCTCAAGGAGATCATGCAATCCACCGACGAGTGCTCCATCATCCGTCGTGGCGTCTACATGGGCACGGTTGACGTCAAGCAGTCCAACGAGACCGAGCTCGCCTCGAAGATGGTCGGCCGCAACGTCAACCTTACCGTCGAGAAGGCTCCCGCGACTCCCGGAGAGCCGGTGCTTTCCATCCGCGACCTCACTGTCAAGGACGAGCGCGGCATCGAGCAGGTCCGCGGCCTCAACCTCGACGTTCGCGCGGGAGAGATCGTGGGCATCGCGGGCATCGACGGCAATGGCCAGCAGGAGCTCGTCGACGCCATTACCAACCTCGTCAAAGCCGAAAGCGGCTCCATCAAGATCAACGGCGAGGAAATCCAGAACACGAGCCCCCGCAACACCTTCCTTCATTCCATCGCCACCATTCCCTCCGACCGACACCGCTGGGGCCTCGTGCTTCCCTTCGCCGTGAGCGAAAACACCGTTCTCGAGCGTCACTTCGACGACGAGTTCGGCTCGGGCCTCACGCTGGACTACAACAAGCTTCGCAGCTATACCACCCAGCTCATCGAACAGTTTGACATTCGCCCCTCCGGCTGCGAGGACGAGCGCATGAGCGGGCTTTCCGGCGGCAACCAGCAGAAGGCCATCATAGCCCGCATGGTTTCGGCCGCCCCCAACATGCTCATCGCCTTCCAGCCCACCCGTGGCCTCGACGTCGGCGCCATCGAGTTCGTGCACAAGACGCTCGTCGCGGAGCGCGACCGTGGTGCCGCCATCCTGCTCATCTCGTTCGAGCTGGACGAGGTCATGGACGTATCCGACACCATCGCGGTCATCTACCACGGCCAGATCACGGGCACCTTTGCCCAAGGGACCGTGGACGAGAACCAACTGGGCCTTCTCATGGCAGGAGGTGAGGCAAAGTGAGCAAGCTCGAGAAGTTCCTTCGCGGACGTCTTGCGTCCGCCATCGCCGCCGTCATCATCGGCTTCCTCATCTCGGCGGTCGTGCTGGCTGCGGCGGGATACAACCCGCTCCAGACGTTTGCGCAGCTGCTGAACGGCGCACTGGGCAAGCCCAAGTACATCGCCAACGTCTTCATCAAGGCAACGCCAATCCTGCTCACCGGCGTCTCGGTTGCCTTTGCCTTCAAGACCGGCCTCTTCAACATCGGTGCCGAGGGCCAGTACATCATAGGCACCGTACTTGCCTCCATCGTGGGCATCAAGCTCAACCTTCCCATGCCCTTGCAAGTGCCCATCGTGCTGCTGTCCGGCATTCTGGGCGGTGCCGCGCTCGGCGCGTTCGTCGGCTGGCTCAAGGCTAAGTTTGGCATCCACGAGGTCATCACCTCGATCATGTGCAACTGGATCGCCTTCTACCTCTGCAACTATGTGGTCATGACCGACACCTTCCACAAGCCCAACTCCAACAGCGCCCTGCCCATCAACAGCTCCAGCTACACCATGATCCTGGGCAACTGGAAAAAGTCGTCCGCGGGCAAGGAGGCGCTTGCCAACATCCCCTGGCTGCGCGAAATCCTGCTCAAGACCGACCTCAACTACGGCTTCATCATCGCCGTGCTAGTGGCCCTGCTCATCGCCTTCGTGCTGACGCGTACCAAGCTTGGCTACGAACTGCGTGCCGTGGGCTTCAACCGTGATGCTGCGCGCTTCTCGGGCATTCCCGTCGAGCGCAACATCGTCCTGTCGATGCTCATCGCCGGCGCCATCAGCGGTCTTGCCGGCGCCCTCACCATCACTGGCATCTCCCCGCACACCATCACGCTGCTGGCTGCCATGGAGAGCTACGGCTTCCACGGCATGTCGGTCGCCTTCATCGCAGGGAGCAGCCCCATCGGCTGCATCCCGGCGAGCCTGCTCTTCGCCTCGCTCATCTACGGTGGCATGTCGGTCGACGCTCCCACCGAGATCATCAACATCATGATCGGCATCATCGTGTTCTTCACGGCGCTTCCGGGCATCACTCCCATGCTGGCCGACATGATTTCAAAGAGGCGCAAGGAGAAGGAGGGGTCTCCCAAGGTCTCCAAGGATGGCACACCGCTGCCTAGGAAGGAGGTGTAGGGCGATGTTTGCAAACCTGATTCTGCTTTTGGGCATTACCCTCATGTATTCGACCCCGCTCATCTTTGGTGCTCTTGGCGGCGTCATCTCTGAGCGTTCAG
>JAFUBJ010000510.1 GCA_017460265.1 Atopobiaceae bacterium
CCGTACAAGGTAGTAGCCCTGCAGCATGCCACAGATGGCATTGGCGAGGTAGCCGAAGGCAAGGGTAGTGGCAAGGCTGTCAGCGAGCGTCGAAGGAGCGATGAGTAGGGTATATCCCGCTGCGGAGGCGAGCGCGAGCTGTTCTTGCCGCGCCCTGTCCGTGGTCCGTTCCAGCGAGACGAACACGCCGATGCCCACGGACTGAATCAGGTATCCCAGCACCAGCGTCAGGACTTCGGTCTGCGTGGGTCCGGCAAGCGTCATCACGGGCCTCATCCACGACAGCCATCCGGTGGAGGCAAGCAGGAAGCAGCTTCCTACGAGTAGTGCCGTATTGAGCAACAGACGCTCGACGGAAGTCTCGCCTTCGCTCATGTGCACCTCCTCGGGGCCCATCTTTCAGGATTGCTAGACGCTTCGATAATACGCCGTCACTACCTGTACCATGCATAAGTGCGAGCGTGAAAATGCGCAGGTACACCCCACCTGTACCAAAACTGTACCCCTTTTGGGCGAGCTGTCCTTGAATGAGTCGGGCCACCTTTATCCCTCCCTTCAGAAGGATGCTTGTGTACTTGGTGCCCTGCCCGTGGTTGGCGTCGCGGGCGGGACTGTGCTGTCAGAAACGCCTGAACCGCTGTATTGGTGGCGGATTCGACGGAAAGGTGACCGATTGCCATGACGATCATGAAGAGGCTGAACCAAAGACGCTTCAAGGAAGCTGTCGCACTGTTCGTCACGCTGTCACTCGTGTGGGGCCTCATCCCTTCCAGCGTGCTGGCGCTTGCCCAGGGTGAGGGTGAGGAAGCCGCTGCCGAGGAAGTGACCGAACAGGCAGAGACGACCGCAGACGAGACGCAGCCGGCAGGGGAGGAGGAGACGAAGTCTGAAGAGACGGATGCTCCCGAAGAGCCTGCCGTGGCTGAAGCATCAAGCGGCGATGAGGAGCCTGCAGAGTCTGACGCTCCGCAGGCAACCGAAGACGAGGCGGAACCTTCCAAGGAGGTGACGCCGTCTGCCGACAAGGCTGCAGGCAAGGATGCGGCCGCAAAGGAGCCTCTCTCCACGCTGGTCCCCCAGGCTGACACGCCAACCGCCGTAGACGAGGTACTTATTGCTGTCTCTGCACCCACGGCAGGGGAAACCTCGTCCTCAGCTCCGGGTGCCTTCTCACTTGGGAGCGGCTACCACGTCACAACTGCGAACTGGTGTGATGAGGAGGGCAACGAGCTTGGATCTACCGTTACCTTTGTAGCTGGCGAGACGTATTACCTATCGGTATTGGTTAAGGCTGAAGAGGGCTATGCGTTCCCCCAAGGGAGCTCGGGAACTACCTTCGATGCTGAGGGCGGCAATCTCTTGAGCTCGTCGGTCACAAATTTGGCGGACAGCGAGGGTGCCATCCAATCCTGGGCTGAACTCGTTATCAGCGTCAAGGCAACGGCTGCGTCGTCCTTCTTTGGAGTGCTCATCACGGATGTCGATGACACGGGAAACCCAGGAGGTTCCTATTGGATGGACTATCCCGGCATGGAGGGATCCCCTTCGCGGACGAGTCCTTCCAACAACTTCGTTGAGGATGGCGGCAAGGTGCGTCTCGAGGCCTTCCCCGAGGATGGACGCAAGTTCGTGGGTTGGTATCAAGGCGACCCCGACAGAGCGGAAGGCAAGCTCTATGTGGGCAATCCGCTTTCGACCGATTGGACCTACGAGTTTGACGCACCAATCAGCCTTGCCCGTCCGTACATCTGCGCCGTCTTCGAGCAAGACGACTCTCCCCAGGGAGACCAGGTGCAGATGTGGGTCGGAAACACCAAGGTAATCGGCCCAGACAGTTCCGCCCAAGGAGGAAAGGTCGCGGTCAAGTACACGCCGAGCGCTGACGTGTACCCCGAGATCGTGGCCAAGGACGGTACGAGTTTTGTTGCTGGTGAGATCCTGCAGTTCTACAAGGGAGACGAGTGCACCGTCTACCAGCAGGCGGATGAGGGGTTCCGCTTTGTGGGCTGGTATCACGTGAACATCGAGTGGGCTCCTGGCGAGACCCTTGCGTGGGAGGGCGAAGCCATCTCAACCGAAGCGAGCTTCACTTACAAGCCAGGCGTGACAGTCGTCGCAGGTGACAGCGAGCCCCTGCGGAATGTCTGCGCCGTGTTTGAGGAGGCTGCCGTCGAGACCTGCACGGTCTCGTTTGACCCGGGCACCGGTGAGGGCAGCATGGAATCTGCCACGGTCGATGTCGGCGATGAGTATAAGTTGCCTGCCTGCGGTTTCACCCATAGCAATTCCCAGCGGACGTTCTACAAGTGGTCCGTGGACGGCGAGCTCAAGGATCCAGGCGACAAGATCACTGTAAGCAAGGACACTACTGTCACTGCAAAGTGGTTCGATAAGGGCAGAGAAAAGACGATCGACAACTCCGTTGACAGGAGCAACACCGAGGTTGTGGGGACGCTGAAACTTACGGATACGCGGACTGGCGAGGTGACGGAAGTGGTCGCCTTTGACGAGGTAACGGCCTCCGAGTTCACGCAGCCATCCAACATCACAGTCCAGGCTATGATCGGGGACGCTAAGGAGTCCGCGGCAGCAAAGGCGCAGGAAATCGCAGCAGGACACAATGTGACGATCATTTCTGAAAATGTTTCAGATCCGCGTATTGAGAAAATGATTGACAACCGCACCCACATGTTCTTTGTGGATATCGACGATGCGGGCGACTACGCCATGTACCTGATCGTTGACGGAGAGTGGGCACATCATTGGCGCTATGACGTGACGGTTGAGGCGGAGTATGAGAGCAGCGTTGCGCTCACGCTGCATTGGTCGTCCGTTGATGGCGTCGACCTCATGGAACCCATCACGATTGACACTGCGCCAGGGACCCGCCTAGATGACGCTTTGAAGGCAGCTGGCAAGCCCTATGTCGACCTCTTTACTAAGGATGGCTACGAGGACTACGGCTATAGGTCGCTCAACTCCTTCGACAGCTACGCTGACGGGGATGCCTTCTACCATGATTGCGTCGGCGATGATTACCTTATCGAGGGCGACGTTGATATCTATGTCGTGATGTTCAAAGAACTGGATGCGGTCGAGATCTCCATTGTGGTCCCCACCTGTGGCAGCACGGACGCCCCAGCGGTTTCCATTTTGAACGGAGAGTGCAGTCTTGATCGCACACCTCGATGGGTCAAGGACGCGCAGTCGCTTGAGCCGTACGAAGACGCGCTTGTTGGTGGTAACGAATATCTCGCCGAGGTTTGGCTGGTTGAGGACTTCCACTATTTCTTGGCCGATGATGTGCGGGTCACCGTTAACGGCGGAGAGTTCGTATCGGCAGAGCAAACCCCCGACGGGCGCCTTGGCGTCATCGCCAAGGTGGCCGTGGAACACGATCCAGCCGACTCCGTGAACGAAAACGTGACCGAACCCACCTGCACCAAGGCAGGCAGCCACGACGAGGTTGTTTACTGCGAAGGCTGTGGCGATGAGATAAGCCGCAAGACGGTGGAGGATGCCGCCCTCGGTCATGACTGGGGCGCATGGGTTGTGGACATCGAGGCGACGGATGAGGCCGAAGGCCTGCAGCATCGCGCGTGCACGCGCTGCAAAGAGGTTGAGGAGCAGGTCATTCCCAAGGTGAAGGTTGCGTATCAGCTTGTCGCTGGTGCGGGCCAGACGCATGTCCTGGGAGACGGATCAGACCTAAGCTTCACCTTCAAACGTAACGTGCGCGACGAGGTGGCGTTCGACCACCTTGGCGGTGTGCGCGTGGATGGTAAGCTGCTCTCCGACAAGGCCCATGTCGCAAAGGCCGGAAGCGTGGTTGTGACGCTGAACGCGAGCTACCTAGATACGCTCGCTGTCGGCGAGCACACGATGACGGCTCAGTTTGACGATGCCGATGACGTGGACGTGACGTTCACGGTTGCCTCAAAGGAGGAGCCAGCGCCGACTCCGGAGCCAAAGAAGGATGACGCCAAGCCGTCAAAGGGCAAGGCGCTTCCGCAGACGGGTGACGTGTTTGTTCTGGTGAGCCTTGTATCGCTGACGCTGGCCCTTCTCGGGCTTGCGATGACACTTGCGGGTCGTCGCATTCACGACTGCTAACCTGCATCCGACTACGCCTTTTTCGCTGCCCCGCGCTTGTGTGTGGGGCAGCGTCATTTTGCC
>JAFUBJ010000047.1 GCA_017460265.1 Atopobiaceae bacterium
GCCACCTACGACGCGGATTATGACACCTACAACTACGAGCTCACGTCGGAATTCTCCTCGCTGAGCGAAGACTTTGCCAAGGCGCAGGAGGGCGCGGGTGGCTGGGCAACGCTGGCCGAGAGCGCGGCGACCATTGCCAAGGGGCTCGAGGTCGAAGGTCAGCCCGTCGAGTCCGGGGCGTCGATTGACGGGCCTATCGATCTTGCCGACGATGCCATCTACCTGGTGCTTGCTCGTGGGGCTGACCAGGAGGCCGGCTCCGCCACGGCCTACACCAAGACCTGGGAATACACCTTCCAGGCGGGCATGATCGCGCTGCCCACCAAAGACGCCGTCGACGACGTCATCCGCACCGACAACCCCGGCCCCTGGCTGACTGAGGGCACGTGCAACCTCAAGTCGTCCCGCAAGCCCCTGTACGGCTCGCTCATCATCAACAAGACCGTGACGGAGGCCTCGGGCACCGAGCCGGCAACCTTCGTGTTCCACGTGGTGGGCGAGGGCTACGACAACTACGCGGCCATCACCTACCCCGACCAGACCTCCAATACGCTCACGCACATCCCCGCAGGCATCACGGTCACCGTGGATGAGGTCTACACCGGTGGTCGTTATGAGCACGTTAGCGGCAACGGAAGTACGGCATTCATCCTGTCCGACCAGGAAGTTGCTGCGGACGAGACGAAGGAAATCGCGTCCGTCTCCTTTGAGAATAAGCCGAGTGGTGACCATCCCGGTGGCGGCCATGGCGTCGAGAACCGCTTCACGCAGGATGAAGGCGGCGACTGGCCCATCAGTGCCACACCGTCCGACAAGCTTGTCAGTGAGTAAGGAGGCCTAGAACATGAGACTTCCCTGGATACAGAAACCGGAGGCGAAAGGCCTGCGCTGGCAGCCGTTGGCGCTGCTAGGTGCCGCTGCGGTCTCGCTTGCGGTGGCTACGGCGGCCATCGCCCCGTCGTACGCCTACTTCACCGACCAGTCCTCTGCGACAGGCGGGTTGGTCATCGGTCGCCCCACGACCGACATCAAGGAGCGCTACGGCTCTAAGGTCAAGCACGTCGTCATCAGCAACAACGAGGACTCCATGAACGTCTTCGTGCGCGCCCGCGTGTTTGCGTACGAGCCGTACCTCAAGCCCGTGTCGGGCACCAACTGGGGTCCGCTCCAGGATGACGGCTGGTACTACTACCAGAACGTTCTCGAGCCAGGCCAGGAGACCGACGAGCTGCTGGTAGAGATCAACTTCCTCACCAGGAGGGAGATTCTCAATCCGGACGGCAGCACCGACGTCGAAGAAGTTGACACCACGGGCGAGAACTTCAACGTGGTCGTGGTGTACGAGGCCGTTCCCGTCCAGTACGGGCCTGATGGCGAGCTGCTTGCTCCCGAGGCTGCCGACTGGAGCTTGAAAGGAGGGGAGTAGCCATGATGCGTAAGCTTCTCTCCACGCCCGTGGCAACGGCGTTGCTGTTTGTGCTGGCCGCAGGCCTTATCGGCTTCGGCGGCATCAACGCCGCAGCTGCTGCGCCGCGCATCATCTCTGAGTGGTACGGCGCCGAGGTGGTCCTGACCAACATCCACACGGCTATCGTCGAGAACGACGTTGTCGTCGAGGGTGAGCGGACCCTTCTGGGCAAGACGTTTGCGGACGCAAACCCGAGCCTGACCTGGTCGGATGAGAACAGCCGGGTCGAGGGCTTTGCCCCGGGCGTCACCTACGAAGAGGTCCTGAAGGCTGAGAACGTTCGTCACGACAGCGGCACCATTCCTCAGTACGTGCGCGTGACCGTCTACAAGAGCTGGACTCTGGCGGGTACCGAGACCAAGCTGCCCGAGCTTGACCCGTCGCTCATCGAGCTGAACTTTGTTACCGGCAACGGTTGGACCATCGACCCCGCCGCCTCCACGGACGAGCGCACGGTGCTCTACTACAGCGGCATCGTTGACCCGACGGGACGTACCTCCGAGTTCATGGACTCGATCTACATCTCGCCCGAGGTCGCGACCCTCATGGACGCCAACGGCAACCTGATTTACCAAGGCGCCGAGTGCCACATCAAGGCCACCGTCGACGCAGTACAAACCCACAACGCTCAGGATGCCATGACCGGCGCCTGGGGTCGTACGAACTAAGGGGAGGTGGATGAGATGAAGCGCACCACAATCGCAGCGTCGATCGCAAGCCTCCTGCTCGCCCTTGCCCTGACCCCCGCTGGGGCGCTAGCCGAGTCGCTGACGGGTTCGTCCAACTGGAACGTCACCTACACCACGGGTGGCACCATGCAAGACAACTACTCCGCAAAGGAGTACTCCGACCAGGTCAGCAGCCTGGAGCCTGGCGACGACATCACCTTTACCGTCACGCTCAAGCACGAGAACTCCTTGGCGGCTGACTGGTACCTGGCTAACGACGTCATCGAGTCGCTCGAGGACGCCGATGCCGACGCGACCGGCAGCTCCTACGAGTATCTGCTTGAGTACCACGGTCCCAACCAGAGCCGCACGCTCTACGACAGCAACGTCGTGGGCGGCACCGACTCCGACGGCCTGAACGAGGCCACCAACGCCCTCGAGGACTTCATCTACCTGGATAACCTTTCCCAGGGCCAGACCGGATCGGTCACCCTCAGGGTTGCGCTTGACGGCGAGACCGAGGGCAACGCCTACTTTGACACGCTAGCCAAGCTCAAGCTGCGCTTTGCCGTGGAGCCTCCCGTCGAGGCCTCCAAGAAGCGCACCACTACCACGCGCAACGTCGTCAACACTGGCGAGCAGCAGCGTCTGTTCCCGTTCTATGTGGCCATGGTTGTCTCGGGCGTGGCGTTCCTTGTGCTGGCGGTGCTGGGCATGCGCGAGCGTCGTGCCGAGCGTGAGGAGGGCATGCGATGAGAACGCGTAAGGACGTGCTGGCCTTTGCGGCCGCCATCTTTGTCACGCTGATGCTCCTGATGGCCTGCGCTCCCAAGAGCGCCTTTGCCGAGACGCGCTACACTGTGCGCGTGTTTGGCGGCAACCGCGGCCTGGTCAACGGGGAGAATGTCTATACGATCCCCGAGACGTTTGCCTATGGCGACGAGGTCAACCTGGACAACTACGTCTCCGTCTCTATCGAGGACGAGAAGTACTACTTCAAGGGCTACCGCATCAGCGGCGAGGACTGGCTTGCAAGGTCCAGCTTCACCATCACCGAAGACACTGACTTTGTGGTTGCCTACGGGGTGCGTGGCGATGTTGTGAGCTACACCATCAGCTTCGTTGAGTACGGCACCGGCCGAGCTCTGGCCAACGACGAGGGCGTCACCTCGGTCACGTTCTACGGCAACAAGGGCGACAAGCCCGTCGTCCCGTACGAGTACGTGCCTGGCTATCGCCCGCGCTACCGCAACATCACGGGCACGCTGGGTGACGAGGGCACCAACAACTGGACGCTTGAGTACATCGCAATCGAGACGCCGACGGTAGAGGAAGTCGTGGAGACCACCACTACCACGACCACCACGACCGGCACGAATGCTGGCAACGCCACGGGCACCACGACTGGTACGACCACGGGCACCACCGAGGCAACTCCGGGCGCGGCTGCAACTGGCGAGCCCACCGGTGGCGAGGCGAACGCTCAAGGCCAAGCAACCACGACCGAGACCACGCCTGAGGTCGTTGCGGCACCGCCGACCGAAGAGATCATCGACGTCGACACGCCTCTTGCCGGACCTGACGGCCAGCAGACCGACAAGGACAAGGATAAGGACCAGAACCAGGGCCAGAAGACGTCTCCGCTTTCGTCCCTGTTTACCAAGCTGATCATTGCGATCATCACCATCGCTCTGGCGGCTGCCGCGTTCTTCTTGGCATAGCGCGAGGCAGAAGAGAGTGACGAGAACAACCCGTTAGGCTAATATCTGAATGAGAGCTTCTCGTGGCTGCGGCGTAACCGTCGCAGCCACGTCATAAGCGAAAGGAAGAGCCTACGGCACGTCACCGCGAATAAAACGGTACTACCAGTGGGAACGGGGGGATGACCCCCGTTCTCTGCAATGTGTTTGGAATCTTTCTGATTGTGCTCGTGCTGGCGATGGTCTTGCCCGTGACCCTTCCGCGCCTGATGGGCTACGAGGTGTTCAACATCATCAGCGGCAGCATGGAGCCCGCCATCCCCATGGGCAGTGCCATCTACGTGAGTCCCATCGAACCAAAGGACGTGCAGGTAGACGACGTTATTGCCTTTCTGGACGAAGGCTCTGTGGTGGCGCATCGCGTGGTCACAAACCGCACGTCGCTGGGCGAGTTTGTTACCAAGGGCGATGCCAACAACACCGAGGATCTTTTCCCTGTACCCTACGATTCCCTGATCGGCGTGGTTGCTCTCAGCGTGCCTATGGCCGGCGCGGCCATGTCGCTCTATGCCAGTCCCGTGGGCAAGGTGTATCTGTTCATGACCCTGGCTTGCGGCATCATGCTCAACATCCTGGCCGACCGCATGCGTACGCGTCGCAGCAGGCAGCTGCGCGAGAAGGTGCAGGAAGGGCTGATTGGCGCCGACGCTTCCAGCGCGGGTGACCCTGCTGCCGCTGCCGACGCCCCGCGTCGCTCCGGCGGCTGGATTCGCACCGTGGTCATGTGCGCGCTTGCCCTAGTCTTTTTTGGATCGGGTGGCGTGGTGTTATACGTGCAGCATCAGCACGCGGTGAGCGCGGATGCCTTCCAGTCGCTGATTGACCGGTTTGTCTCGGCGGTTGACGACAAGGGCGGTACGGTTGCCCCCATCAAGATAGACTTTGACGCGCTCAAGGCCGAAAACCCCGACATCGAAGGCTGGCTCTACTGCCCCAACAGTCGCATCAACTACCCGGTCATGCGCGGGGCTAACGACGACACCTACCTGCATCACAACTTTAAGCGCGAGTACGACTTTGCCGGCTGCCTGTTTGTGGATTCGGCCAGCCAGCCCGACTTTGCCGACGCGAGCACCATCATCTATGGCCACCACATGCTGGACGACTCCATGTTTGGCACGCTTGATGACTGGTCCAACCAGGCCTTTTACGAAGAGCATCCCGTGATGTGGCTGCTCACGCCCACGCAGGACTATCAGGTGGTGCTGGTGAGCGGGCACACGACAAGCGCCCATTCCGACCTCTACGAGGTTCACCGCGACCATGACGACGCGTTTGCGCAGTTTTTGGCCACCGTGGCCGAGCAGTCAGACTTCACGCCGGTCGAAGGGGCCGAAATCAACCCCGAGCGCAACTACGTCATGCTCTCTACCTGCTCGTTTGTCTTTGACGACGCGCGCTACGTGATCCACGGCAAGCTCGTGCCGGTGGATAGCGTCGGTGGCGAGCCGGCCGCATCCCTGCCTCGCTAGCCTCAAAAGACGCTGGTTAGCTTGCCTGTTTAGGCTTTCCTACTTCTTCAGCATCCGCTGACGAAGCTGCCCGCATGCGGCATCAATGTCTGCGCCGCGAGAAACGCGAATCGTGGCCTCCACACCCACACGCTCAAGGCGACGCACAAACTCGCCGGCGCGAGCCTCGCTCGACGGCTGGAACTTTGAGCCCGGCACCTCGTTCAGCTGGATGATGTTCACGTGGCAGAGCGTCCCGCGGCAGAAGTCCACCAGCGACGCCAGCTCGTCCTCGGTGTCGTTGATGCCGCGGATGAGCGCGTACTCGTAGGTCGGCCGACGCCCGGTCACGTCCACGTAGGTGCCCATGGCCTCGTACAGGTTGAGCAGCGACCACCGCTTGACGCCGGGCATCAGCAGGTTGCGCGTCTTCTGCACGGCGGAGTGGAGAGACACGGCCAGCGTAAACTGCTCCGGCTCGCGGGCAAAGCGTAGGATCTGCGGAATGATTCCGCAGGTAGACACCGTCAGATGACGTGCACCAACCCCCAGCCCCTCGGGCGAGTTCATCCTACGGAGGGCTCCGAGTGTGGCATCGTAGTTGGCAAACGGCTCGCCTTGGCCCATCAGCACCACGGAGGTCACGCGGGTGTCAAAGTCGTCGCGCACGTGCATGACCTGCTCGTAGATCTCGCTGGCGGTAAGCGAACGAGTGAGACCCGAAGCGCCGGTTGCGCAGAAGGCGCACCCCATGCCGCAGCCCGCCTGCGTGCTGGCGCACACGGCAAGACGCTGGCCAGTCGGCATGCCCACGCACTCGACAGCCGCGCCGTCGGAGAGACCCAGCAGGTACTTGCGGCTTCCGTCCTCGCTTTCCTGGCGAGCAAGCTGAGTGAGTCCGCCAAGCGTGTAGCGCTCGGCCAGCGAGGCACGCAGCGTCTTAGGAAGGTTGGTCAAATCGTCAAACGACGTCGCACCCTTCTCCCATAGCCACTCTTCGATCTGCTTGGCCCTGAACTTGGGTTGACCGAGCTCCTCAAGTGCCGCCAGCAGCTCGCCATGCGTGATGTCGTGTAGGTCCTGCATCGTGCTCTCCCCTTGTAAACTGCGATTTTGCATCTACGAGTCTACCGCACGGCGAGCGCATATTTGAGGCCAACCTCAGGGTGCCACGCACTAACCAGACGCTTGCCGCACGTTAATTGGGCCCATATCCGGAGTTTCAGGGTCGGCTGGTCAAAAATCGCCAGCCGATGAAACAAATACAATTATTGATGAAATGTCATAACGCGCCTACCTGCGCAAACGCAAAATGAGTTCCCGGCCTAAAGTGCCGATTCCCCGCCGGCGGGATACAGGGTACTACCTGGCTTTGCAGCAAATCACAAAACCCCAGATAAACTAGGCGCATCAATAATATCAATAATCGAACAAGATGCATCGGCTGGCGATTTTTGACCAGCCGACCCTGAAACTCCGGATATGGGCCCAATTAACGTGCAGCACAGAGTCAAACGAACCGTTCGTCAAAAGTTTTCAACATGTGCAACCAAGCTTATCAACATTTAAGCCTTGAATGCGTCTCCATCCGAGTAAGATATGTCGTTACCAACTGTCGGGACGAGGGAAGGGGCGCCTATGAGGGTCGTTGCAGGCAAGGATCTCTCTGCTGTTAAAGATGCAGCTATTGATGCCGGTCTCACGCTGCAAGGCTCCCTTTCATGGCGCTCCGCCGCAGTTGGTCTCGTGCTTCCCGAATACATCGTTGATGAGTTCCGCGACATACGAGCCCTGGCTTCCTGGTGTTGGCCTGTTCCAGACGGAGCGTACACAGTGAATAAGGA
Organism: Atopobiaceae bacterium; assembly: GCA_017460265.1. Taxonomy (GTDB): domain Bacteria; phylum Actinomycetota; class Coriobacteriia; order Coriobacteriales; family Atopobiaceae; genus UBA1367. The sequence continues at coordinate 7,192 of JAFUBJ010000047.1, forward strand.
AGGGGTTCGCTACTGTACTCCCGAGTTTACGTTCCTGCTCATGGCGAGGCTTCTTGACGTGGAGGAACTTGCGCTCTTTGGTCTTGAGCTGTGCGGATCTTACGTCATCGACAAGAGCGATCCAAGAGGGTTCGTGGCGGATACTGTTCCCCAAACGACAGTCGCCAAGTTGCGGGCGTTCCTCGATGGCTGCCAAGGTGCGCCTGGCGTCCAGGTTGCGCGTCGAGCTCTCAAGTGGGTCGTCGATCGCTCTGCCTCTCCGATGGAATCGATGCTGGTTCTGCTCCTTTGCCTTCCAAGGCATATGGGAGGATATGGCCTTCCGTTGCCCGAACTCAACGTGAGTGCTGACGAACTCCGCGGCCTCAAAGCCAGCAAGAACGGACCCTTTGCCGATCTCATCTGGCGGCTTGCGCGCTTTGCACTCGAATACGACAGCGACCTGTTCCACACGGGCAAAGATCGCATAGAAAGGGACTCCAAGCGCAGGGCGTTCTTTGAAGAGATGGGGATTCGTTCGATCAGCGTCACAAACATGCAGGTCAACGATTCGACAGAGCTTGCTCGCATAGCAAAGATTGTCTCGAAGGCGCTGGGAAAGAAGTTCCATTCTGTGAGCCTGGAGCTCAAAAGGCGCAACGCTTCCCTGAGAAGGAGGCTTTACGAGCTCACGGACACGGACCCCGAAGAAGAACCAGAGACGGATGCAAGTTAAAGTGGCGATATAGCCGTCTTTTAGCCGCGCTTGGTCAAAAAACGCCAGCCGATGCATCTAATTGTAATTTTGATATGGCTACTGCACGCAGTTTATCTGGGGTTTTGTAATTCTGTCCGCAGAAAGAAAGTGTCGATTTACCAGCGGCGGGAAATCGGCACCCTTGGCATGCCTTGGCGCTTTGAAGAACCGCAGGTAAACGAGGTGGTGGATAAACATCAAACTTTGAATCATATGTATCGGCTGGCGATTTTTGACCAGACAAGGGCTGAAACGCAGAAAACAGCCTATTTAACGTGCAGAGCGCATAAGCTCGGTGCGCTCACGTGCCCTTTTTGCGGCACCTGCCGCCTTCGCCAACCGCAAAGTCCCACTGAGGTATCCTAAACAGGCTAAGCAAATACCAGCGTCGTCATCGAAAGGGAGCCAAACCATGGAGAAGACCGACGTTACCAAGAACAAAGTTGCCGTTCTGGCCGGAGGTTGGTCGGACGAGCGCGAAATCAGCATGGATTCTGGCCGCGCCTGCGCAAAGGCCCTTGGCCAGGCGGGCTTCGAGGGCGTCGAGCTGCTTGACGTGGCAGACCCCGACTTCATTCCCAACCTCATAAACGGTGGCTTTGACGTGGCGTTTGTTGCCATGCACGGCCGCTACGGCGAGGACGGCTGCGTGCAGGGCCTGCTCGAAGTGCTGCATATGCCCTACACTTTCTCGGGCGTGCTCACCTCCGCCGTCGCTACCGAGAAGGACTTTGCCAAGAGCCGCTTCCGCTCCGCGGGCATCCCCACAGCCAAGGGCCGCAAGCTTCCCGCGGGCCACATCCCCGACGAAGCCGAGGTAGACAGCCTGGTAAACCTCCTTGGCCTGCCGCTCTTTGTCAAGCCCGCTGCCAACGGCTCCAGTTACGGCATCACCATGGTGCACAAGGCCTCCGAGCTCGCCGAGGCCGTGCGCACGGCCGGCAAGGGCGGCCAGCGCGTCATCGTGGAGGCTGGCGTCAAGGGAACCGAGATCACCGTCCCCGTCATTGGCAACGACGATCCCATGGCCCTGCCCATCATTGAGGTGGTCAAGGGCGATGACGCGGAGTTCTACGACCTGAAGGTCAAGTATGAGCCCTCCGAGCTGCATCACGTCATGCCGGCGCGCCTTGATCCCGACGTCTACGAGCGCGCCCAGCGCCTGGCCGTCCTCGCGCACAAGACGCTCGGCTGCCGCGGTGCCTCGCGCTCCGACTTCATCGTTACGGCCGACGGCAACCCCGTCATCCTCGAGACCAACACCATCCCCGGCATGACCGAGACAAGCCTCCTTCCCGACAGCGCCCGCGCCGCCGGCATCGAGTTCCCTGAGCTCTGCCGCCGCTTTGTCGAGTGGGCCCTGGAGGAGCAGGACAACTAAACCCATAAGGCAAGGAGAGGGAGTATCCCTTCTTTCTCTTGCGGGAAAGGACGGATACTCCTTTTCGCTGCCGCAGTGAGGAGTTCGCATGACGATAGATGACATCCTGCTTCCTGGCACGCCCGCATCGGTTCGCGAGAACTACGCAACGCTGGCACAGCGGGCGGCGCACGAGGACTTTGGCCTGCTCGAGGAGGACATCGTCGTCCTGGACACCGAAACCACGGGCCTCTCGTTCAGGGACTGCGAGCTCATCCAGATTGCCGCGGCACGCATTGAGGGGTCAAAGGTGGTCGAGCGCTTCGAGACCTTCGTGCATCCTGGCCGCCCCATCCCGCCGCAGATCACGCAGCTGACGGGCATTCGCGACGTGGACGTGACCAACGCGCCCAGCCCGACCGAGGCCGTGGCCGCCCTTGCCGACTTCGTGGGCGGCATGCCCGTCCTGGCGCACAACGCCTCCTTCGACCGCACCTTCATCGAATCCGTGCCCGGCGGCCACGACGTGACGGATACCTGGATAGACACCCTCGCCCTCAGCCGCATCGCGCTCCCGCGCTTGAAGACGCACCGCCTGGCCGATATGGCCCAGGCCTTTGGCGTGACGGCGGTCACCCATCGCGCGGACGACGACGTTGCGGCCCTCGTGGGCATGTGGCACATCATCCTGTGCGCGCTGGCCGACCTTCCGCGCGGCCTGCTTGGTCACCTGGCAACCATGCACTCGGACATCGACTGGGCCTATCGGCCCGTGCTTGCCCACCTTGCGGCCGAACAGGGCGAGGAAAGCTTCTCGCTCAAGGCGGTTCGCCACAATCTTGTGGGCGAGACACCCGCGCGCCCGCGCACGGACGCGGCCGAGCTCGCTGGCTCGCTTACCGCCCCTGACCAGGCAACCGTTGAGGCGGCCTTTGCCCCGGGTGGCACGGTCGCCCGTATGTATTCCTCCTACGAGGGCCGCCCCGAGCAGCTGGCCATGGCGCAGGAGGTTGCGGGCGCCCTCGCCACGTCAACGCACCGAGCGATAGAGGCGGGCACGGGCGTCGGCAAGTCTGTGGCCTACCTTCTGCCCGAAGTCCTCTTTGCGCAGGCCAACCACGTGACCGTGGGCGTCGCGACCAAGACCAACGCCCTCACCGACCAGCTCGTCACCCACGAGCTCCCGGCGCTTGCCACCGCGCTGCCAGACGGCCTGACCTTCGCGAGTCTGAAGGGCTACGACCACTATCCGTGCCTCCGCCGCCTCGAGCGCTCGGCCGTCAACGAGCTGCCGCTTTCGCTGGTGGAGGACGCCCGCCGCACCGACACCGCCTCCGCTCAGGACATGCTGACGGCCCTTGCGGTCACCTACGCCTACGCCTGCCAATCCACCGACGGTGACCTGGACGCCCTGGGCATCCGCTGGCGCTCGGTCCCGCGCCAGATGCTGACCACGACCTCGGCGGAATGCCTCCGCAACCGCTGCCCGTTCTTCCCCAACGAATGCATGCTCCACGGCGCGCGTCGTCGCGCGGCCGCGGCAGACGTGGTGGTCACCAACCATTCCCTGCTTCTGCGCAACGTTGCCGCAGAGGGCAAGATCTTGCCGCCCATCCGTCATTGGGTGGTGGACGAGGCCCACGGCTTCGAGGCCGAGGCGCGCCGCCAGTGGGCGGTCGAGGTTTCGGGCACCGACGCCCGACAGGGCTTTGAGGTGCTGGGCGGCACTCGCAGCGGCGTGCTCCACACCGTCATGGTGCAGTCGGCAAAGCTCGAGGGCGCCACGCTCCTCCAGCGCCTGCTGACCAAGTGCGCCGCGGCGGCCTCGCGCGCGCAGGTGTCCACGGCGGACCTCTTTGCCACCCTTCACGACCTGGGGCGCATTGTCAAGGGAGGCGGCGGCTACGACTCCCAGTCCCTCTGGATCGATGCCGAGGTCCGCGACACACCGGAGTGGGCGGCCCTTTCCGAGGCAGGACATGCTGCGGTTGAGCGCCTGGACGAGCTGGCAAAGGACGTGCGCGAGACGGCCGAGGCCCTTGGAGAGGCGGGCGCGGCCCCGCTCGGTGCCGACCTTGCTGAGGCTGGCCGCTTTGCGGCAGAGCTCCGCGACGGCATCGACCTCATCATCCAGGGCACTGACGAGACCTATGTCTACTCCGCGCAGCTCTCGCGCCGCAAGAAGGACATCGGCAGCGAGAAGCTTCTGGCAGAGAAGGTCGACATCGGCGCTGACCTGGGACACACCTGGCTCCCCGAGATGCAGAGCGTCATCTTCTCGTCGGCGACCATTGCGGTGGGGAACAGCTTCGAGCACTTTAACCACGCCGTCGGCCTCGACCAGCTACCGCCCGACAGTCACCGTGGCCTGCGTCTTGACTCCAGTTTTGACTTCGACGAGCACATGGGCGTTGTGGTCTGCCGCGACCTTCCCGCGCCTAACGACACCCGCTACCTGGGTGCCCTTGAAGACCTGCTCTTTGACGTGCATGTGGCCATGGGCGGCTCGGTGCTCACGCTCTTCACCAACCGCCGCGAGATGGAGCGCGTCTACGAGGGCCTTCGTCCACGCCTTGCTGCCGTGGGCTTGGACGTGGCGTGCCAGGAGCGCAACAGCTCACCGCGGCGTCTTCGCCAGCGTTTTCTTGAGGAGCAGAACCTGTCGCTGCTGGCGCTCAAGGCGTTCTGGGAGGGCTTTGACGCGGCCGGCGACACGCTGCGCTGTGTGGTCATCCCCAAGCTGCCCTTCGCCAGCCCCAGCGACCCGCTCGTGCGCGAGCGTGAGCTGCGCGAAGACCGCTCGTGGTGGCGCCACTCCCTGCCCGAGGCGGTCATTGGCGTCAAGCAGGCTGCTGGGCGCCTCATCCGCACCTCGAGCGACACGGGCATCCTCGTGCTGGCCGACTCGCGCCTGGTCACCAAACGATACGGCCGCCAGTTTGTGTCGTCGCTGCCCTCAAAGAGTGTGGTGACGCTTGAGCCGGCCAACGTGCGCCGCTACATCCAGATGTGGCGCGACTCCCGCGGCGTCTAGCTAACGACACCTCTGGCAACCAGGACGCGGACCGACCA
>JAFUBJ010000511.1 GCA_017460265.1 Atopobiaceae bacterium
AACGCGCGGCTGGGCGCGCCAATCTCGAGCTGGCACTTGTACAAATTGCCAAGCTCGTCCACGGCCATCTCCCAAAGGCGCTGGGCGCAGCAGAGGTGGCCTGCCGCCCGAAGGCCCAGCCCGATGTCGCGTGGCAGGTCGATGCACGCACAGGCCTCCCTGCCCAGTATCTCCACCTGGCTGCCACGGTCGCGGCCCGCCTGGCTGTCTTCGAGCGGCATGGGGTGGAAGCGCAGGTCGTTGCCACTCTCGCGTGCAAGCCCCCCGACGAAGCGCCTTACCTCGCCCACGGCCTCCAGGTTGCCCGCATGGACGTTGTGGCGCAGCTTCACTTCCAGCGGAAGGCAGGGGCGGGAGAGGTTTTCCACGATGCGGTCGAAGGTCGCGCCCCCGCCCGCCAGGTACCGCGTGGAGTCGTGCGCTGCGCCAACGCCGTCCAACGTGATCTCGGCACGCGTCACGTGCAGGCGCTCCAACAGCGCGACTGTCGGCTCGTCGAGCAGGTAGCCGTTCGTGATGATGCGGGCGTCGTAGGCCGCCCCGCGTCTGCGTGCCAGCTCCACGAGGCGGTCCGTGAGCGAGCTGATGACGTCCAGCGCCAGCAGTGGCTCGCCGCCGAACCATGCCACGGTCAGCTCGCGCGCCCCGCTCGTCTTGAGCAGCCGCTCCACGAGCGCCACCACGTCGTCTTGCGCGTTCGGCGACATCTTGCCGCGGCCGTGCTCCTCGAAGCAGTACGGGCAGTCGAAGTTGCACGCGAGCGTGGGAGCGATGGTCAGGTCCACCTTCTCCGGCGCCGCGCAGGCGCCGCGCCCCATGGCCTCGATCGCCGCGCGTTCGTCGAAGTTGCAGATGACGCCCCTCCGGGCGAGGCGCCCGACCATCGGGTGGCTCTCCGAGATTTCGTCAAGCGCCCCCATGAGGAACATCTCGAGGGGGCCGTATTCGGCGACGGTGCCGCGAAACAGGTTGGCGATCGCCACCCTGCCCGTCTCAGGCATGGTCGCCCGCAGGTTGTAGAGGCTCTCGTGCCAACCCGCCTCGGCGGCGGCACGCGCGGTGCGCCTCACCTCCATGGGCGGACCGCCTCTCCAGCCGAGCTGCGCAACAATGGGGTGGGCTTAATGATGCTGCGGGTTGTCACACCATCCGCCCGCGACATCCTCAAGCTGCTCGTCGGTGAGCTCGATGCCCTCCTCCTTCGCAAATGCGAGCACTTCCTCGGGGGTCTCGATGGCCTTGGCCTTCTCCTGCTGCTCGGGTGTCAGGTCCTCGTAGTTCATGGCGCACTCCGTTTCCAATCTAAGGGCGACCCTTTCGTCCCCTTCTGCTCGTTATACGCAGGACGGAGCAGAATTGTCCTCGGAAGTTGTTCAGTGGGCTTGCGCCTCTTCCTCCTGCACGACTTCACGCACCATTCGACTTGCAAATTCAATTGAGGGCCGTGCGGTGGTCGGGCGCTTGGCGCACTGGCTACAGGAACAGCCACATGGCAGGGCGGATCCGGAGGTCGGTGCGTATCAGTGCAGAATACAAGCCCGCATTCTCCTCTACGCAAAGGAGTTGCGATGAGCCGTCGCCTTCAGGTTGATGTAAGCCTTGGCGTCATGCGCAGGCTCCCCCGCCTTGAAACGCGCTTTGATGAAGCCGATATTGCCCGACAAGACAAAACGTCGTCTGTCGCCATCTCCGGAGCACAGCACTGCCGACACCTGAAAAAGCGATGCTTCGAGCTTTTCCCAACGGTTATCTGCCACCTCCCAGCGCTCCAAAAGCTCCATGGCCTCACGCATGGGCCCGCCGTTCAGGGAAGCGGCCATCTGTCTGGCACCGATGTTTCCCGTGCACAGGCTGATCCCCAGCATAGGTCCAAGGCTGCCGTCCTCCATCACATCCAGCTGCACATCGACAGGATACGGGAAGGCAAAGAGCTCGCCCAGCCTGCCGCATGTCACGGCTGAGAGCGGCGCCGGAAAGCCCAGGCGCCGGAGGTCCTGACCCAGAAAGCGCATATCTTTAGTATAGCGCGACTTCGCCCGGCTGTGCAGGGCGCAGCCGATGCGGAGCGGTTTTCTTGGCCTCCCTGTATGCAAGCCCGTGTACCAGGGGACCCAGCCATCCGGAAGCTGCTTCACTTTTTGCGCATACCTTGATGCGCTCTCTGCGTCACCGATTTCACGGAAAAAACCGGTAAAATCCGGTGTATCGTCTGACATCTTGA
>JAFUBJ010000512.1 GCA_017460265.1 Atopobiaceae bacterium
CATTCGCTTCCCAACAAGCTCAGATCCAGCTGGCCGTTCTGTTTGCAGAGCCCACGGTACCCGTCCGCCTGGCGAACGGCACTCTTGACCATACTGACCGTGGTCGCGGCCCGCTCGGCCAGGTCGTTTGTCTCTATCGCAGACGACACGATGGCAGCGCTTCCGGTCACGGTGGGCGTCGCCATGGATGTGCCGTTCATATAGCCGTAGGGCAGATAGCCGCTGTTACCAGGCGCTCCGAAGGCGATCTGATCAATGAAGAGGTCCACGTCCATAGTCACCTCGTCGGCATAGGAGGTGGTGTAGGGCCTGAACATAAGGGCAAGTCTCACACAGTCACGGCCCTGGGCATCTTCCACGTGCTTGAATCCCTGGCCCACCTTGGCAGGATCGCTGATGTGCAGGCGACCGAAGCACCAGCCGTTTGGTCCAGACTCGCTCGTATCCATGATTCCGGGCATGTACTCGTCGGCATACTCGCCATCCTCAAGCAGAATGCCCACACAGGCAAAGCGCGCCTCGTTTTCTCCAATGTTGAAAGCGACACTAATGTCCTGCACGTCGCCAATGCCTACGTCTCCGACGGACACATCGACGTAGACAGCGGCGTAAGCACCGGCTTCCGTACTGATGGGCACCTTGAGAGAAGAACCGTCCCCGTCAACACCGATGCCGCCCTCAGACAGCTCACCAATAATCACGGAATCGTTTGAAGAAACCCCAAGAAGGTCTTTGCTGTAGTTGGTCTTCACATAGATCGGTGCATCATCCGCCTGGACAAAGTAGCGACTCATCCCTTCCTGGTTGTGGGGCATGGTGGAAAGGATCGAAACCCCAGGGGCAAAGAGATCGGTGATGCATTTCCCATAGGCGCTGAACGGAGCGCGACCGTCTTGGGGGTTCGACGCGTTTATCCGCAGGACATACGGGCTTGGCTGGAGATAAGAGGGGTCGGCAAATCCCTTGTCGAGGTCGGCATGGTCGTTACCCGAGGCTATGCAGGTGACGATGCCCGCCTCGCCCGCTGCCTGCACCATGGCGTCGTTGGCATTGGTTGCGGGCGTCATGCCCAAAGAGCGGTTCACGGCACGGATGTCCACACCCGACTCGGCAGCGCGGATCAGGAAGTCATATCCCTTGATGATCGAGTCGTAGGAGTAGTTACTGCTGGCCAAGGATTCCGAAACGCTGACAGCAATGAGCTTGACGCCGCTCGCGATGCCCGAGACGCCAAAATCGTTCCACTACGCAGCCACGATTCCTGCGCAGTGTGTGCCGTGGTCGTAGCCGTCCATCGGGTCAGCCTTATCCTCACGTGCTGGCGCATAGCCAAACTCGCCACAGCCAAGCGATGTTTGCTGTTCTGGGGTGAAGTGGTACATGACAGCCGCGAGGTCGGAGTGGTTGTAGTCAACGCCCGAGTCCAGGATGGCCACCACGCCTTCCGCATTGGTCTTGCCTGGGACGTTCCAGTCGGGTGCGTTTATACCCGGGTTCTTTCCGTCGAGGTATTGGGGCAGTGCGCCCTCGACACCCACGCTGAACCACTGGTAGTTGGTCAAGTCTTGCGATGCCGAGCCCACCGGATCGCTCTGCGACACCAATGGCTCTGCGATGACGCCTTCGACGGGCTCCTCACTCTGGGGCTCTTCGATCTGGGACTCTTCGATCTGGGACTCTTCAATCTGGGGCTCGTTTTCCTCAGCATCGACTTGGAGCTGGTCTGCTGGCTCCTCAGCGAAAACGTCTTCGGCAGGTTCATCCTCCGCAAACCCCATGAGGTAGTTAGGCTCGGCAGAGAGTACCTGGGGGTCACACAAAAGCTTGCGCAACAGCTCGGCGGTTGTCATGATGTCGGATCGCACGAGCACGATTTGAACTGGTGCTTCCTCGGCCTGTGCCGTCAATGCGCCTGCCTCATCAGCAACGGGAACGACCTCGCCAGTCGCCTCCGCATACTGACGCGCGCTCACCTCAGAAAGGTTCTCGGCCTGGTTCAGGAGGCTGTCTGCCTGAGCCGTCAAGCCGTCAGAAGGCAGGAAGCAGACAATGGCTTCGCCTTCCACATAGTCGCCCGCCTGGAGCAGGGGCTCAACCATCGCATCGATCTCGGCCTCAGACCGCTGCGCTGCCATAAGAGTGTTCGACCCCTCTGCGTGGACCGTCAGGGGAAGAAGGCAAAGCATCACCACGGAAAGCATGCTCACGAGGATGGGAAGGGCAAAACCCTTGGTAAAGTTTCTTCTCATGCGCGCCACCAGATATTTAGGTTCAGCTACGTTGATGGAAAGAGCACGTCTCTCTGGTGTTTCATCCTACTAGAACAACCTGAAA
>JAFUBJ010000513.1 GCA_017460265.1 Atopobiaceae bacterium
GGGCGAGCTGCTGCGCCAGTATGCTCAGGAGATGACAGAGATCTCCGACAAGATCGAGCATGATTTTGCGGTCCTACGCTCCCGCCCGCTCGGCGACATCTATGTTGGTGGCATCGACGCAAACCTCACCTCGGGTATACGGCTCATGAGCGAACTGCGCGCCGAGCGACCCGACCTGATCATCCATTACCGTTCCTGCTGCTCAACCGACGCCCTCGCCCTGCTTGACCGTGGTCTGCTCGACTTTGCCATCGTGTCAAACCAGGCGCGCGTGACGCACTACGAGACCCTGCGTGTGACACCGGCCTGCCAGTGGGTCGCCGTCATCCGACGCGACAACCCCCTCGCCCAGAGGGACGCACTCACCGCAGCGGACCTGTGTGACGCACTGCTGCTCATGTACGATCAAGCGCTCAAGGCGCCACCCGAGCTCAACGACCTGGCACAGTGGTTTGGCGGAGACTTCTCGCATCTCAACGTGGTCGCCACCTCAAACCTCACCGCGGTCCTGTACGGTTTTGCGGGCGAAGGCATGGGCGTGCTACTCACCTGGGAAAACATCACACATGTGGGAGACTACGACGTGGTTTCCGTACCCCTTGAGCCTGCCGTCACGGCATGGGCGCTCCTCGCGTGGCACAAGGACCGACCCCTCAGCCCCGCCGCCACACACGCCCTTGCTCTCACTCGAGCAAAGGCGGCGGAGTGGTGCGGGAGGTGACGCTCCCACAAGAGCCAATGGGGAGAATAGCCGCCGGTCAACCATCAATCGAGGCGCGTGCCCCTACATACCCACGGGGCATCTCTCACCATCCGATATAAGCATTTTCTTCTTTACACCTCCATGCCTATCATCACTGCCATGAAGGGTGACGGGCGCCCCCAACAGAGATAACCCTTCCTTCGCGCATTGGGAGAGTTCGATTGCACGAAAAGGAGGTAGTAGGATGGTAAGCATAGTGCTCGCCAGTCACGGCAGATTCTCCAGGGGCATCATGGAATCAGGCCAAATGATCTTTGGCCCCCAGCGAGACGTGGAGGCTGTTGTCCTGACGCCCGAGATGGGTCCGGACGACTTCCGTGCCAAGGTGCTGGCAGCCATCGACACGTTCAACCAGAAGGAGCAGGTACTCTTCCTCGTTGACCTGTGGGGCGGAACGCCGTTCAACCAGATCAGCAAGCTCATAGAGGAGCACGGTGGCGAAGACTGGGTGGCCGTCACAGGCATGAACCTGCCCATGGTCATCGAGGCTTTTGGTGACCGCATGAGCATGGACACCGCCAAGGGGATCGCGCAGGCCATCAAGCCCGAAGCGAAGGCTGGCGTGCGCATCAAGCCCGAGTCTTGCGACATCGCTGACGCGGCCCTGCAGCCGCAGCCCAAACCAGGACTCCGCAGGGTTCCATCCCCGAAGGCACGGTGCTCGGCGACGGCCACATCGATATCGCCTTTGCCCGCATCGACACCCGTCTGCTGCACGGCCAGGTGGCAACCACCATCACCAAGATGGTCAACCCCGACCGCATCATCGTGTGCTCCGAC
>JAFUBJ010000514.1 GCA_017460265.1 Atopobiaceae bacterium
CGCGTCGTCCTGGGTGAAGGAGCGCACGCGGAAGAGGCCGTGCAGGGCGCCGCGGAGCTCGTGACGGTGGTCAAGGCCGGCCTCGGCGAGCTTGAGCGGCAGGTCGCGGTAGCTGCGGGGCTTGCTCTTGTAGATGAGGCAGGCACCCGGGCAGTTCATCGGCTTGACGGCATAGTCCTCTTCGTCGATGAGCGTGGTGTACATGTTCTCCTTGTAGTGGTCCCAGTGACCGGAGGTCTCCCACAGCTTGCGCGACAGGATGATGGGCGTCTGCACCTCATCGTAGTTGTACTCGTTCTGCATGTCGTGCCAGTAGTCCATGAGGGCGTTCTTCAGGCGCATGCCGTTGGGCAGCCAGAACGGGCAGCGCGGGCCCTCGTCGGCCATCATGAAGAGCTCCATCTCCTGGCCACTGCGGCGGTGGTCGCGCGTCGAGGCATCCTCCGGGTCGGCGAGGTGGGCCTCAAGCTCCTCCTTGGTGGCAAAGGCGATGCCGTTGATGCGGGTGAGCATCTTGTTGTTGGCGTCGTTCTTCCAGTAGGCGCCCGAGACGCCGGTGAGCTTGAAGGCCTTGAGCGCCTTGGTGTAGGTGAGGTGCGGACCCACGCACATGTCGACGTACTCGCCCTGCTTGAAGAAGGTGATGCGGGCGTCCTCGGGAAGGTCGCCGATGTGCTCGACCTTGTACTTCTCGCCGCGCTCCTGCATGTGGGCGATGGCCTCCTCGCGCGGGAGCTCGTAGGTCTCAAACTTGAGGTTCTCCTTGCAAATCTTCTTCATCTCGGCCTCGATCGCCGGGAAGTCGTCCTCAGAGATCTTGACGCCCTCGGGCAGGTCGATGTCGTAGTAGAAGCCGTTCTCCGTTGCGGGGCCATAGCCAAAGTCGGCCTCGGGATACAGGCGCTTGATGGCCTGGGCCAGGATGTGCGAGGCGCTGTGGCGGATGACGTGGAGCTCCTCGCCCTCGGGGCAGTCTGCCACGTGGCCGTCGTTGTACAGGATCTTCATGGGGTTCTCCTCTGATGTAGAAAGGTTGGTGAGGGACAGGCACGTACTTCGCAGGAAAATGCGCCCAACCCAGTGAGGGGGGCGCAGCATTCACGGCGCTTGTCACACGGCCCACGACCGGGGAAGGGACAGGCGCCTAGAGAGTCTGAGTTCGCCTTGAGACGTACGAGCCCATGTCTTAAAAACCTTTCATGCGTTGCAACAGTAAAGGTTTACCACATATCGCACCTCCGCACAAACGCCACCCCGGACACCCAGTGCGGGACACCCGGGACGGAGGCCTGCTCCTAAAGATGAGTCAACGGGGGCGTACAGGTGTTTTTTATACTATTCAAATCGGAACAACTGTACTATAATAGAGACCTGACGCGGAGCGCGCCTGCCCTCCCTGGCCCGACAGCCCAGGCAAGACCTGGATCGGGGTGCGCACGAGGGGAGGTGGTCGTATGAGACAGTCCGAGTTCATCCGGTATCTCATCGTGCTGCTTCTACTGCTGATCGCGCTGGTCGCGATAGCCAGATAGCCACGTAAAACGACCACAGCCGCCCTGCCAGGCGGCTGTGGTCGTTACGCTTTTTGTAACCCAAAAGCTTGCCACGGGAGGGCTTCCAACAGGCCGCCCCGCGTCACCTATTGTAGCGCGCCCGGCCCGTCGATGCAAGCGAGCAAGGATACACGTGTTCGCAATCCGTCGGACCGAGCGCGCCCTCTGCCCATCCGGACGTTTGGCTAGCGCATTTGGTCCGGTTCGGCGTAAGGGAATCCCGACCAACC